>DATBNI010000555.1:0-18511 GCA_036554425.1 Psychromonas sp. | reverse complement strand
CCTTAAGGCAGAGGAATCAGCAACAGGGTAAAGTCTAGATCGCTACCATACTTAAGTTAACTCTGGTTAGAAAATATAATTGTCTTTTGCTTACCTGAATATTTCGGCTAGCGTCTATTTTTCCCGTTTACGTTTTTTCTTAGAATGTGCTGTCCGGGCAAGTGCGTTAAGAAGTTATTGGGCGCATTAACCACCCTGGGGATTTTATTTGGCCAATATTTATCGCCCAATAGTGATTGGGTTTTTAGTAGTTTATATCGAATGAGCAGTATCTCTTTTGCTATTGTTGCTACCTTACTGGCCTGTTATCTAAGCCATTATTTACTCAATAGCTTTGCCGCCACCCGATTTGGCGAATAGGTAAAATGTCAGCGCCTAAAACAATTAATATGGAATTACAAGACCGCTCAGGATATAATTGAACGTATGTTCATGGCTTTGTTTTAGAGGAGTAATCCGTTATCAGTAAATCAGCTAAATTTGATCGCACGGATGTTGTCAAAAAAGCCACCAAGCTGTATTGGGAAAAGGGGTTTCACGGAACATCCATGCGCAACCTGCAAGATGTGATTGATATGCGCCCGGGTAGTATCTATGCCACTTTTGGCAACAAAGAAAACTTGTTTAAAGAAGCCTTGCAACACTACGCTGAAGGCAGTTTGTCTCGTCTGTCGGCCTGTAAAAAAGCATCTTCATCACCCCTTGAAGCACTGCGAATGCTTGCCAAAAGTATCGTAATAAACTCATCAGCCCCTAGCGGTATGTGCATGCTGGTGAAATCAGTGACCGAACTGACCAGTCAAAATGCCGAACTGTTGTCAGAAGCCAAACGATTACTGAGCCTGATAGAAGCCGAATTCGCGGCAACCTTCAAAGAAGCGATTGAACAGAGCGAAATAAGCGCATCTAAAGATCCCAACTATCTGGCTCGATATCTGCAAATTCAGATAATGGGGATACGCACCTACGCGCGTGCTAACGATAGTGATCAGACTATCGAAGCCCTTATTGATGATATTTTTGACAGCAGTATTATCCGTGGATAATTTGCTTCAAGCAAACTGCAGAGTCTGCCTGGAAACTGTGCTACCTTTAGAATGCTTTGTAGTGTTTATACTGCTTACAAACCTGGTAACTGATCTTTGCAATAAGATGTAAAGATCAATTGCTAAGAAAATCTTATTTTATCGTCTTTTTGACGGCGCACATTGCTGATCTCAGATGCTCTGCGGCGTTCACAAACCTAGCCCTAAAGCTCTAATTAACTGCTAAAGCATGAATCCCCAGAACAGCGAATCTCTACAAGGCAGCGCATCTAAGTCTTTTTTATATTTACCTGCAAATAAAGTATTACAGGCACTGGCCGTTTATTTCTTATTTTCTGCTTAACTGGTATTTTTAATTGAAATTAAATGATATATTAATCAAATAAACATAATTTTAATATAATTCTTTAATCTTTTTATATTTGTAGCTCATGTTTTGGATAATTTAGAAATTTTCTCCTAACATGGCGTTATGGAGCTTAATATGTCACTAAATCCTTTAACCTTAGTTGAAAATGAAATAAACGAACATGTATCTTCACTCAACCCTGTGAAACAGCGTGAACTCGTTAGGGATCTTTTAGTAAAAGTAGCAAAAGTAGAAAAAGAAAAAAATGAACTTAAAATTACTCTGGAAAAAGCAAAAGCAAAAATAGTTTCACTGAATAGGCAAATACTCAATGCTAAATTCATCGAGTATCGGGGCGCTAAATTCAAGCGTAAACCATCAGGAGGTTACGAACATTTAGCATATTGTCCCGCTTGTGAAGTTGAAATGGGAGCTTTAAGTGGGGAGAAGCCCTATGTATGTGGTAAATGCCATCATTTTACTGCCTTCTCTCTTCGTGAAATTACATCAGTATTAAATGAAATATTGTAAATTACCGCAAATGCAATGATATATGTGTAGACCTTGATAACTTCATCGCAGCATAAAACTTCTTAATTAAAAGACCCAAAGGCTAGCAATTACTCGCCTTTGGGGAGTTACCTGAGTGAGAGTCATAAACGCTCATACTCTATTCAGATATGCTCGCTTCTTACTGAACAGGCCCTGGTAAAGTCCTGACTTAAAAATGGCAGGTATAGTCTGAACTAATGCAGCTGAAGGCTGCTGATAATCTTACGGACGCAGTTTTATCACTTTATCAATATCTTCCGCACAGTGACGCTCTGGAACTTGTTCCCATGCTTCACCCCACGAACTATTTACTATACGACCGCGCTGCACAGCTTCTCTCTTTTCAAGCATTTTAGCCCAGCGCATAACATGCGTGTAATCTTCAACTTGTAAGAACTCCGCAGCATCATATAAATTACCTAAGACTAAATTACCGTACCAGGGCCAAATGGCCATATCAGCAATACTATAGTCTTCACCCGCTACATAGGTATGTTTAGATAGTTGCTTATCTAAAACGTCTAACTGGCGTTTAGCCTCCATTGCAAAACGATTAATTGGATATTCTAGCTTCTCATCAGCATAAGCGTAAAAATGGCCAAATCCACCGCCTAAGAAGGGGGCTGAACCTTGCGCCCAAAACAGCCAGTTAAAAGTTTGCGTTCGAGCAGCCCCTTCTTTCGGTAAAAAATGACCAAATTTTTCGGCTAAATGAACCAGAATTGAAGCTGATTCAAATACATTAACCTCACTATCACCCGACTTGTCTACTAAGGCCGGGATTTTTGAATTCGGATTTACAGCAACAAACCCTGACGAAAATTGATCACCTTCACCAATGTCAATCAGATAAGCATCATATTCTGCTTCTTTGATCCCCAAAGCTAATAACTCTTCTAAAAGAATAGTCACTTTCTGTCCGTTGGGGGTTCCTAATGAGTAGAGCTGTAATGGGTTGTTACCGACGGGCAGTGTTTTTTCGTGGGTAGATCCCGATACCGGGCGATTGATATTAGCCCACTTATTACCGCCGTCTGTATTATGGACCCAAACTTTAGGGGGGGTATATTCGCTTCCCATAGTATTTCCTCATAAAATAGTTGTGCTGCTATTGATAAATATTAAATGAACATTCGTGCATAATTTTCTATGCTAACAGGATAAAACTCTTTTTTCTATAAGACCCTGTTATGGCTAAAGAGCGGGTGTTTATTGCGCTGCTTTAGGATAGTTTTGCGGGAAAAAGGCACGCTTTGCGTCTTCATCAAAGTCAGACTTGAACCCGATATCTTTACCAATGTTTCGGGCGCGCGTCACAGCAGGACGGCTTTCAATATTGGCGAACCAGCGCTGCAGATTTGGATAAGGGGTTAAATCTTTCTCGCCCAGTACCACTGCCGCTTTATCGATCCAGGCCCAGGCCGCAACATCAGCAATACTGTAATCACTGCCGACAATATATTGGCGATTTTCCAGGTGATTATCTAATACTTCGTAATGGCGCTGAGCTTCTCGAAGATAACGATTAATCGCATATGGCAGCTCTGGTGCGGCGTGTCTAAAATGTACCGACTGACCCGAATAGGGACCCAGGCCGGTCGCGATGAACATCATCCAGGATAACATTTCAGCGCGATCTTCTGCTGCCCCGGCCAGTTGCCCGGTTTTCTCGGAAAGATAAAGAAGGATGGCATTGGAGTCAAAAACCCGTACGCCATTATCTTCGATAGCCGGCGCTTTACCGTTTGGGTTGATGGCACGATACTCAGGGGTGTGTTGTTCACCCTTTAATGTATCTACAGGTGCCAGTTGATAGGCTAATCCGGTTTCTTCTAAATAAAGCGCAACCTTCATTGGGTTAGGGGTAGTGTGAAAATAAAACGTAATCATCTGAGTCTCCTAATTGTTTTAACTTTCATTTAACTATATTTTGAACGACTGTTCAATATGTAGTTAAAGAAGCTTCAATAAGATTTTTTCTACCAATGTCAAAAAATACTCTCTGAGATGGAAAGAGGGCAGTCTGAGCCAGAAAAAGAGAGCGCGCTCGGTTTAAGGCTTTCATGGCGATTAATATTTTATCGTTATAGAAAAACAGTAATCTGGTATATTAATTTTTATACAGATAGCATTCAGATAAGCAACACCAGCATTTTTAATAAAATAGCTTCTTTACTCAAGGGGAAAACCAAACGAGTGGTGATAAGTTTCTCCGATTTTTATAAAAAAACAGCAAGAAATTTAAATTTAATTGATGGCTTAATTTATTCAGATATCACCCATCAAACAAAGCTGTTGTTTGATCTTTCTATCTATATGTCCAAAGTGGCAAAAAAATACGGAATGGAGATAGAAAGTTGTACCGAGTATGTCGAGCTAAGTCATTGTGGTATCGCACATGGCAAATGCATTGATCATGCTTTAATTAAAAAACTTTTTGGTCTAACCCTTAACGGGCGAAAAGATATTGGTCAGCGAGAGGACTGTGGTTGTATAAAAAGTATTGATATTGGAATGTACAACACTTGTCTGCATGGCTGCGCCTATTGTTATGCAACCTTTAATGAAAAAACAGTGTCGAACAATAAAAAAATGCACTCCCCCGATAGCCCGTTTCTTATCGGTGGCGTGGAAGGTATCGATAGCAACTTACTCTTTCCTGCTGAAATACAAGGTAAATTATTCTAAAAACTCCCTGTTTTAATTCATTTTTCCTGTGCCTGAATAGATCACCTAATTAGTGGGATGGGAATTAAACTCTTTTGATGGCATTGCAGATTGCCCTAAAGAGTTAAGCAATCTAAGCTTTGATTGTACTTTTGTTGAAAGTTAAAATCTGACTGGGAGGATTTATGGGCCGTATATTGCTGTTTATTGCAACCAATTTTGCAATACTTGTTGTCCTTGGCATTGTTCTTAATGTGGTCTTGCCATTATTGGGTATTGAACTCGATGGGACAGGAGAACTGTTACTTATTTCTGCCGTATTTGGTCTCGGGGGATCTTTTATTTCTCTGGCTATATCCAAGTGGATGGCAAAACGCAGTGTCGGGGCTTATGTCATAGAACAGCCTCGTAACGCGCAGGAGCAGTGGTTATTAAATACCGTTAAAAGACAGGCTGAAAAAGCAGGCGTCGGCATGCCGGAAGTCGCCATCTATAACTCCCCTGACATTAACGCTTTTGCGACAGGTATGAACAAAAACAGCGCGTTGATAGCGGTAAGCAGTGGTTTATTACAAAATATGACTAAAGACGAAGCCGAGGCCGTGCTCGGGCATGAAATGAGTCACGTCGCTAACGGTGATATGGTCACTATGACCTTACTTCAAGGGGTAATGAATACCTTTGTATTTTTCTTTGCACGGATAATCGCAAGGGCGGTAAGCCGGGGTAATGATAACCAGTTAGTTTACTTTATGACGGTGATGGCGTTTCAGATAGTCTTCGGTATGTTGGCCAGTATTATAGTGATGTGGTTTTCCCGTTACCGTGAATTTCGAGCCGATGCCGGCGGCGCTAATTTAGCGGGCAGAGAAAAAATGATCAATGCCTTAAAGCGCTTACAAAGTGATAAAGTCGAAAGTCAGCTTGATGGTCAGTTAGATGCCTTCGGTATCAGTGGTAAAGGTGCAATCTCTGAGCTGCTGATGAGCCATCCTCCTATTGAAAAAAGGATTAAAGCATTACAAAGGCAAGCGTTGTGGCGGATATTAATGACTTAATGTTCACTTAACAATATGATAAACGGCTAAAGCCATGTACAGCCGTTAAATATTTTCAACTTGTGATGCTATTGGCCAAGCATTATTTCATGCCTCTATTTTATAGCAAACTTCCTCATTTTCTATTTATTTATCTTTGTTAACATCAATCCGATCTGAGTTTATGAAATAAAATACGGGCATGCAGAGTTCAATAGTAAGTTCATACAGCCCTGTGACGGGGATGGAGCGCAAGCTGCACCTATTTGAGATAAAATAAACTTTTACATCAAGGGTTGTGTTAACATTTTTGTAACTTAACTCTGCACTCGCGTATGTGTTCTATATTATTTGCTCTGCTGATAAGTTATACTTTTCCGGAGATTTTCATGTCAAACGATTCCAATAACGCGAATTATTTCGCAGCAACAAGAGGTTATTATTGTGCTAGAAGCTTATCGTAAACATATCGCTGAACGTGCCGAGCAAGGCATTGTCCCACAACCTTTGAATGCTGAACAAACTGCAGCATTAGTTGATTTGTTAAAAACTCCACCACAGGGCGAAGAAGCCTTTTTGGTTGATCTTTTAGAAAACCGAATTCCTCCTGGTGTTGATGAAGCGGCCTATGTTAAAGCCGGTTTCTTATCTGCTATTGCATCAGCTGAAACAAGCTCTCCCATCATTTCTGCTGAGCATGCTGTTAAGCTGTTGGGTACTATGCAGGGCGGTTACAATATTCAACCATTGATTAGTCAACTCGATAATGAAAAGCTTGCGCCGTTAGCCGTTAGCGCACTTTCCCATACGCTATTGATGTTTGATGCTTTCTATGACGTTGAAGAAAAAGCAAAAGCGGGTAACGTTTTTGCACAAGAAATTCTGCAGGCCTGGGCCGATGCACAATGGTTTTTGAAAAAAACTGCTGTCGCAGAGAAACTCACCATGACCGTCTTTAAAGTGACGGGTGAAACCAATACTGATGATTTGTCTCCCGCTCCTGATGCCTGGTCTCGTCCCGATATTCCATTACACGCTTTAGCAATGTTGAAAATCTCACGAGAAGGGATTGTTGCTGATCAAGAAGGTGTAGTCGGACCGATTAAACAAATCGATGCACTGAAGGATAAAGGTCACCCGTTAGTCTATGTGGGTGACGTTGTCGGTACAGGCTCTTCACGTAAGTCTGCGACTAACTCAGTTTTATGGTTTATGGGCAACGATATTCCATTTGTACCCAATAAACGTGCTGGTGGGGTGTGCATCGGCAATAAAATAGCACCGATTTTCTTTAATACAATGGAAGATTCAGGGGCATTGCCTATTGAGATGGACGTCAGTGGATTAAATACCGGTGATGTGATTGATATATATCCGCATCAAGGTGTGGTTAAAAACAGCGCTACCGATGAAGTTATTACTAAATTCCAATTAAAAACGAATATTATTCTTGATGAAGTACGTGCAGGTGGCCGAATCCCACTTATTATCGGTCGTGGTTTAACTGATCGTGCGCGTAAATCATTAGGGCTTGAGCCATCGACTGTCTTCCAATTGCCCGTTGAACTTAAAGCTTCCGCAAAAGGTTATACGCTGGCACAAAAAATGGTCGGTAAAGCATGTGGTACTGAAGGCGTGCGTGCAGGTCAATACTGTGAGCCTAAAATGACCAGCGTTGGCTCGCAGGATACAACCGGCCCAATGACGCGTGATGAGCTCAAAGATCTCGCCTGTTTAGGTTTCTCGGCTGATTTGGTGATGCAATCATTCTGCCATACGGGTGCTTACCCTAAACCTATTGATGTTATCACCCATCATACTCTGCCTGATTTTATCAGGAATCGTGGTGGTGTCTCCCTGCGCCCTGGTGACGGTATTATCCACTCTTGGTTAAATCGTATGCTATTACCGGATACGGTAGGGACAGGCGGTGATTCTCATACACGTTTCCCGATTGGCATCTCTTTCCCGGCTGGATCTGGCTTAGTGGCATTTGCTGCAGCGACAGGTGTTATGCCCTTGGATATGCCAGAGTCTGTGTTGGTGCGCTTTAAAGGCGAAATGCAACCTGGTATTACACTACGCGATTTGGTTAATGCAATTCCTCACCAGGCGATAAAAGATGGTCACTTAACCGTTGAAAAAGCGGGTAAGGTAAATGTCTTCTCCGGCCGTACGTTAGAGATTGAAGGGTTACCAACACTGAAAGTTGAGCAGGCATTTGAATTGTCAGATGCATCAGCAGAACGAAGTGCTGCGGGTTGTTCAATCAAGCTTGATAAAGAACCTATTATTGAATACTTAAATTCCAACATTGTGATGCTTAAGTGGATGATCGCGGAAGGTTATGGTGATGTGCGTACTATTTCTCGTCGTATTGAAGAAATGCAAGCATGGATTGCAACGCCAGAATTAATGGAAGCGGATGAAGATGCTGAATATGCCGCTATTATTGAGATCAATCTGAACGATATTAAAGAGCCTATTTTAGCCTGTCCAAATGATCCCGATGACGTTAAATTACTGTCCGAGGTCGCTGGACAATCAATTGATGAAGTCTTTATTGGTTCTTGCATGACAAATATTGGTCATTTCCGTGCAGCAGGTAATTTACTGGAAAAATTCCCGGGTCAATTACCGACAAAATTATGGATTGCCCCACCAACAAAAATGGATGCTGCGCAACTTTCCGATGAAGGTTATTACAGCATATTTGGTAAAGTGGGTGCGCGAACTGAAATGCCGGGTTGCTCTCTTTGTATGGGTAATCAAGCGCGAGTGGGTGATAATACCACTGTGGTTTCAACTTCAACACGTAACTTCCCTAACCGTTTAGGCAATGGTGCGAATGTCTACCTGAGTTCAGCAGAGCTCGCTGCAGTGGCGGCTATTGAAGGAAAACTGCCAACGGTTGATGAGTATATGAAGTATGCTAAAACTTTGAATGCGACTGCCGCAGATACTTACCGTTACCTAAACTTTGATCAAATAAAAAGTTATATGGAGAAAGCAAATAGCATTATTCCGGTGCAAGCCAGTTAAGTGCTATGAATTTTTTGTAACTTAAGAAACTAAGGCCTCTCTGCTGGTTATCCGCTGAGGGGCTTTTTTATGTCAGTCACTATTTTGTTTTTAATTTACGATCATAGTAGTGTATATAAATACTCGGGCATAGTGCGTATAACCACCCAGGGATATTTTTAAATGTCATTAGTAGTACAAATAAAAGTTGTTTTTTTATTTGTATTTGCTAATATGTTTAGCTAGTTCCGCATAGGCTTTACTGATCGGATGAAGAAAGGTTGGTGTGAACCCCAAATTCAATAAAGAGAATGAGTATTCCTATGTTAGAAAAAAATTTAGTTGTTGGTGAGTTTCTTATCGACACAAGTCAAAACAGTTTGATTCACACAAACCGAAAAGTTTATCTTGGCCCTCTGCGTACCTCACTTTTGCATTTTTTATGTAAAAACGTTAATAAAGTGGTCACTCGAGAAGATCTTGCTCAACATGTTTGGGGGCGGTTAGTGACGGATCATACAATTAACCAGCATATCTCACAACTGCGTAAAAGTATCGGTACCTTGGTTCTGCATGGTTTAAATATTTCGACTATTCCTAAGCGTGGTTATATTGCGCGTATGGATGGTGTTGGCCTTTCTGACAATCAGGTTGCCCCTATGGCAAGGGCTGAAGGCGATGCTAACTCGGTTAAAAACATGAAAGTATTGGTTGTTGAAACCGATACCCCTGAGCGAAATCAGTTAATTGAGCAGTTAAACACGCTACAAGTATCTTATGTAGAGTGCGTTGCAACAAGTACTGATGCGGAGCGTTCCGTTGCGCTGCAGGATTTTGATTTAATTATTGTGGATTCATTACTTGTCGACAATACGGGGATCAAGTTAATCAAAGATATCCGTACAGGAAAAACCTCTGCTGCTGCTGATATCAGCATTTTAACCTCACACTTTGACGTGCAACGCGAATTATTAGGTTTAAATAGTTTGTTAGACGTCCAGGGATTATTGCTTAAACCATTCGAAAGTCAGCGTTTAAAGCAGATGTTAATGGTCGCTAATAAAGCCAATGTGATTTTAAAACCACAAGCCGCCTATGAGCTTGTACCAACTGATGTATTAGCCGATTTCATTCAATCTAAGGTTGCGGTTAACGATTAGTATTAATTGATTGCATTAAAGCTCCTACGGTAACGTTGGAGCTTTTTTTTTGTCATTATTAAGATGATAAGTCACGTATTTTAACTGCCATACAAGCCGGACTGGATATTAATAGCAGCTGATTTAAAAATTGTTATAAGGTTTGAAATAGAGAATGGAATTTGAATTTAGAAAAGATTTTTTTAGTGATCAATCAACAGTAAAATTATCCATGAATCATGAAGCTTTTGCCACCTGGCTAGAGCAGGAAGGGCAGTCTATTCCTTGGGTCGAAGCGCTGTTAGCTAATATTTTAGCTGTGCAGAAGCGTGCCGTGACGGATTTTAAACTAGCTGGCAGCGAGTTTTCGCTGTTGCTCAATGAAGCTGAAGCTCAAGTCACCAACCATAGTTTGTTAAATGATTTCGATGAAGTTGATTTAGAAGGGGACTTATCATTCTATGACCTGGAGATTGAAGCATCCTGTGGTTTTGATGATTTTATGAACTTCATTGAATCATGGCTAGCATTTTTACGCAGCCGCTAAACTTAGGCTTTTAAGGCCACTGTGATTTTATGAAATTCATTAAATCAAATCATGCTTAGCATTTTTATTCAGCCGCTAAATTTAGACTTTTAAGACTAAGGTTGCCATGCCCAGGAACGAAAATAGGCCAATTACATCGGTCAGAGTTGTCAGGGCCATTCCGCCAGCGAGCGCGGGATCAATCTTATATTTATGCATAATCAGCGGAATGGTCACACCCGCAATGCCAGCCACTGATAAATTTATAAACATCGCCCCGGCAATAATGTAACCAACGGTGATATCCCCCTTCCATAGCGTTACTGCCGTCGCGACTAAGGTCGCCCAAATCATACCGTTAATCAAGCCTATTGCGGCTTCTTTGCCGATTAACCAACGGGCATTTGTACTGCCTATATGGCCGACTGCCAGTCCGCGAATAACCAATGCGAGTGTCTGATTCCCCGCAATTCCGCCCATACTAGGGACTATTGTCATTAAAACAGCCAGAGTTGCCATCTGCTCTAGGGTGGCTTCAAACATATTTGATACTGAGGCTGCAATAAAGGCTGCAACAAGATTCAGTGCCAGCCAAACAGTGCGTCGTTTAGCACTTGAGAGAACCGGAGCATAAGTATCTTCATCATCATCCATGCCCGCCATACCCATCATTGTATGCTCTGCTTCTTCGCGGATAATATCAACCACATCATCAATGGTAATACGGCCTAAAAGATGCCTGTTGGCATCTACAACGGGCGCAGAAATCAAATCATGACGTTCAAATAACTTGGCAATTTCACCGTCATCCATTTCCACCTCCAGCATTTCCGTTTTGCTGTTCATGACCTGCTCGATAGAAAGAGAAGGGTCAACGGTTAATAAGGTGGAGAGGGGAACGTCGCCAATCAATTGGTCTTCTTTATTAACCACATAGAGCGTGTCTGTTGCTTCCGGCAACTCACCCTTCAGGCGTAAATAACGTAACACAACATCAACAGATACATCGGCTCGTAGCGTGATAGTGTCGGTATTCATCATCGAACCGGCAGTCTCTTCAGGATAGGAAAGCGCTTGCTCTACGCGATGTCTATCCTGGGCATCCATATTGTCCAATACTTCTTGGTACAGACTGTCTGGAATGCCACGTAAAATAGATGCAAGGTCATCAATATCCATTCCTTCCGTGGCGGAGACTATATTGGTCGCATCCATTAATGCAATGATACTATCCCTTGCATCTTCATTTAATTCGTCGAGTATTTCACCCTGCTCATCATGATCCGTCAAACTCCATAATATTTTACGTTTTGTGGGGGGAGATGATTCGAGCAGTAAAGCAATATCACAGGCGTGCATTTTATCAAGAATACTGCGAGCTAATACGAACATACCGCTTTCGAGGGCTTTATCTATTTCCTGCAGGGCTTCTTGGGCATTTTGAGCGTCGGTATTTTCTAGCATTACATGACCTTATATTATTCTTCTTCTTCTAAAAACTTATTTTCTATCAGACTGGTAACAGCAAGCATTGCCTGCTCTGCTTCACTGCCTTCTGCCAGTATTTCAATTTCCTGGCCATAACAAGTCTCTAATACTAATAACCCGAGGACGCTACTGGCATCGGCTTGTTTGCCTTGATGTTTGATAATGATAGTCGCATCAAAAGATGCAACTAACTCAACAAGTTTGATCGTTGCCCGTGTATGCAAACCTAATTTATTTTGGATAATGATAGTTTGTGAGATGCTGTTTATTATATGCCTTACTCCTTTAAACCCTTATGATCAATTTGAACCTGATAATGTTGTCTAAATTGAGCTGCAAGCTGTTCTGCTACATAAACAGAGCGGTGTTTTCCGCCCGTACAGCCTATGGCTATGGTCACATAATTACGGTTGTTTTCTTCAAGATAGGGCAACCAGGAATGGAAGAGGTTTTCAATTTGGTTAATAGTTTGTTTTACCACAAGGTGAGCATTGAGAAATGTTTTTACAGGTTGATCTTGACCCGTGTATTTTTGTAAAGCGGGCTCCCAATGCGGGTTGGGTAAAAAACGCACATCAAAAATATAATCGGCATCTTCGGGGTGCATATTTTTAAAGCCAAAGGATTGGAAGATCAGCAATAAATTACTTTTAGTCGACCCCTGTAAATGAATTTTAAGACGTTCATTTAAATTATGGATAGAAAGGGTGGTTGTGTCGATCGACAGTGCCGCCTTTTTTTGGATCGGCTGTAACAGTTCATTTTCTAATTCAAGTGCTTGAGATAAGGATAGTTTATTTTTAGATAAGGGGTGTAAACGCCTTGTTTCACTGTAGCGGCGAATCAATTCAGAGTTAATGGCATCAAGGTAGATAATCTCTACCTCAACTTTTTGCTGTAACGACGACAGCAGTGTTTGAATTTTACTGGCGTCGGTAGGTAAATTTCGGATATCTAAACTAATCGCAACTTTATTGTTTTTGGGGTCTACGGTATCGATTAATTGCTCAAGCAGTTGAAAAGGCACACCATCGATGCAGTTATAGCCTAAATCTTCCAGTACATGAAGTGCAATGGTCTTGCCTGAACCGGAACGGCCGCTAATAATGATTAATTTCATTGTACCCCCTGCAATTATTTAACTGCTAGCAACAGACATAACATTTCGTTGTTTTTCGCACTTCTGAGCTGACGTTAAATAGTTTATCCAATAATTTTTGACTGATTTCAGAAAGAGCAGGCAAATACTGCAACTATACAATTATTTAACTTCTAGCAACAGACATAACATTTCGTTGTTTTTCGCATTTCTGAGTTGGCGTAAAAATTGTTTATCCATTAATTTTTGACTGATTTCAGAAAGCGCAGATAAATACTGTTTACAACGATCTTCCGGTACAAAGATTGCGAAGAGTATATCCACTTTATTACCGTCATATGAATCGTAATCTATTGCCGATTCACATTGGATAAAAACAGCGGTAGCAGGTAAAGCGCTATCTATTTTTACGTGTGGAATCGCAATACCGGCGCCAACACCCGTCGAGCCGATTTTTTCACGCGCAATTAAATGATTAAATAACATTTGTGGATCGAGATTCAATTTTTCACCCGCAATATGGCTGATTTTTTCTAATGCGCATTTTTTGCTGGTGCAGGCTGTTTGGGCAAAAACAGATTCTTTATTTAATAAGTTTGAAATGTTCATATTTAATTTTAATTATTACAAATATTTGCGCGATGTTAGCATTTGCGCGGTGAATGATCATCAACAAATCGGAATTTCTTAGCTTTATAATATCAGAGTAGCATTTTTCGTTGGCTTGAGGATGAAATTCCCAATAATTCTCGATATTTTGTGATTGTACGGCGTGCCACTTTAATCCCCTGCTGTTCCAGTAACAGTGCTATTTTATTATCACTTAAGGGCTTGTTGCTGGCCTCAGCAGAGATCAGCTTTTTGATCAATGCCTTGATAGCCGTTGATGAGCATTCACCCCCGCTCTCTGTCGCCACATGACTGGAAAAGAAATACTTCAACTCAAAAATACCTCTTGAGGTATGCATGAATTTTTGTGTTGTGACCCGTGAAATCGTCGATTCATGCATCTCTACTTCTAATGCGACATCATTCAGCACCATAGGTTTCATTGCTTCTTCCCCATATTCGAAAAATGCTTGTTGTTGGCGAACAATACAATTGGAGACTTTTAATAAGGTTTCGTTACGGCTTTCCAGGCTTTTAATAAACCATCTTGCTTCTTGTAAATGCCCTTTGATGAACTGAGAATCCGATTTACTAATATTACCCTTACATAAATTGGCATATTTTTGGTTGATTGACAGCTTTGCATCTGAATCTGGATGGAGCGATACGCGCCATTGACCGGCAATTTTTTTGACATAAACATCGGGCACAATATATTGTGGTTGGCTATTTTCTATTTGATTCCCCGGTCTGGGCTCGAGCGTTTGAATTAAATGCAGTACCTGTGCTAATTCAGACTCTTTTAATTTACTTTTTCTGGCCAGAGTACGGTAATCCCGGTTACCCAGTAACTCCATGTGGTCATTAATAATTGTTAACGCTTCGCTGCGCCAGAGTGTTTGTTCGGGCAGATGGCGCAGCTGGATTTGTAAACACTCCTGAGGTGAACGAGCAGCAACACCGATCGGATCAAAATGTTGAATGCGCTTCAGGACAACCAGTACTTCATCTAATTCAAGGTCGTCAACTTCAGTTGTTAAGCTTTCCAAAATTGATTCACAACTTGCGGTTAAATAACCTGACCCATCTATCGAGTCAATCAGGGCACTGGCGATCATCAGATCCGTATCAGAAAACGGGGTCAGGTGCATTTGCCAAATCAAGTGATCCTGTAAAGACGTTGAAGATTCTCCCTGGTAAGTACTGTTCTCGCCTTCATAAATTGAAGAAGAGGTTGTCGGACTGCTTGTTCCCTGATTGTAAGATTCTTCCCAATTATTTTCAGCGGGTAAATCATTAGAAAACTCCTGCCGTGTTATTGCTTCAGACGTATCAATCTGACTGCTATCCTGCTCTGCGACGACTTCCTGCGTACCGTTGTTATCTTCTTGTTCTAATAGTGGGTTTGAGTCGAGAACATTCTGAATCTCCTGCTGTAAATCCAGTGTAGAGAGTTGTAGCAATTTGATTGCGTGCTGCAATTGCGGGGTCATTGCAAGCTGCTGCCCCATCTTTAAATGCAAACCTTGTTTTATCAAAAAATTCCCCTGAACCTTGCTGGTTATATTAAATTATTGAGCAATCATTAATGCGTTATTTTGCTCTAAAAAATGGGTATAACCCTTTATAATTTGAATGCTTCTCCGAGATAGACCTGTTTTACCTGAGCATTGGCTAATATTTCATCCTGATTACCCACTGCTATAATTTCACCGTGACTAACAATATAGGAATGCTGGCAGACATCTAATGTTTCCCG
The DNA here is from genome assembly GCA_036554425.1 of Psychromonas sp. Taxonomy (GTDB): domain Bacteria; phylum Pseudomonadota; class Gammaproteobacteria; order Enterobacterales; family Psychromonadaceae; genus Psychromonas. The sequence goes on along the minus strand of DATBNI010000555.1, from coordinate 3,219 downwards.
GACATTGTGATCGGTGATCAATACACCCAGACCACGATCCCTTAAATGTTGGATGATAGTTTTGATATCAATCACTGAAATAGGATCAACGCCGGCAAAGGGCTCGTCTAAGAGAATAAATTTAGGTTCAGTTGCCAATGCGCGCGCGATTTCTACCCGGCGGCGCTCCCCGCCGGAAAGACTCATCCCTTTGTTATTACGAATATGGGTAATATGAAACTCTTCGAGCAAGGTATTGAGTTTCTCTTCACGTTGAGCATTGCTTAACTCTTTACGCGTCTGCAAAATACCCAGAATATTTTCCGTGACAGTTAACCGGCGAAAAATGGACGCTTCCTGAGGAAGGTAACCTATCCCCTTTTGAGCCCGGATATGCATAGGATGATGAGAAATATCTTCTCCGTCAATACAGATGGTTCCTTCATCCTGTTTTACTAATCCGACTACCATGTAAAAAGAGGTCGTTTTACCGGCACCATTTGGTCCGAGTAAACCGACTATTTCACCTGTTTTTACCGTTAAACCGACACCGTTTACGACGGTCCGGCCTTTATAACTTTTTACCAAACCTTGCGCGATTAACTCTGCCATTTTTATTCTTCTTTTTCCGATGTATTATTTTCAGTGCTTTTTTTGTCAAACTGAGCGGGTAAAAAAACCGTTGTTACCCGTGTTTCTTTGCCGTCGTTGCTCACTGTCAGTTCTTCTGTTTCCATCAAATAAATGATTTTTGAACCATTTATTTGGCTATTAAGTTGTTTAACCTGGGCATTACCCGTCAGGGTTATTTGCGCCTTAGCCACATCATAACTAATAGTATTTGCCTCTGCATCTATGGGTTTGCCATCTTCTTGAGTCTGGTAAAAAGTGGCTACTTTGCCTTCTGCTGTCATAATCTCTTGATTTGATTTTTCTCCGCGAATAACGGTCAGTTTATCGGCGGTTAATTTAATACTGCCTTGGGTTAGTAACACGTCATCTTGAAATACAACCCTATTATCCTTCATCGTCACGTGCTGACTAACGGAGCGTACGTGAATCGGCTGATCGAAGTCAGACTCCAGGGCAATACTGGCAAAAGAGATAAGTAGTGTGCTGAAGATTAAGCTTAATTTATTTATTTTCATTGAGGTATACCGCTTTTATTTGATCTTTGATGATGACTTCTTCTGTGACTAGGGAAGCCCACATGCCAACACCCTGCTGGCGAATTTGAGGGCCTTCCCAGGTGACCAATAAGTCACTGCTGAACTCTTTTTTATCTAGAAAAAGAGTGAGTTCTTCTGTTTTTATCCTTTGTACGAGCTGATCTAAACTGAGATTTTTGACTAATACATTTTTCGATAGCACTAATTTTTTTTGTTGGTAGAGCGCACCCGCTTCGCTGGTCATTTGCCAAATGGTAATCATATCTGTCTGCTCATTACGGGTATAAACAATCACTTTGGGGTTTTCAAAGTTAGTCAATTCATTTTCATTAAAGTTAGTGGCTTTATCGGCAAATATTTTATGATCCAAAAAACCTGTTTTATTAAAATGGGTGCTATTAATATCCGTCGCAATATAACTCGGGTGATGGACTGGCAGCGAAGGTAAAACAGCTTCCTGTTTGAAAAATAACCAAATTAAGAAGGCGGCTAATAATAAAACAAATGGGACACTCTGGCGCTTATTCATTTATTCACTTTTGCCCTGGGTAATATAAAGTTGATTATTGCACTGCAAAAAGAGATCACAGACTTCGCGCACGGCACCATAACCACCTTTTATTTGGGTGACAAGGTTTGCCCCTTTTAATACCAGAGGATGGGCGTCCTGTACCGCGACGCCTAAGCCACAATCTTCGATAACGGGCAGATCAACTACGTCATCGCCAATATAAGCGACTTCTTCAGGCGTTAAACTAAGCTGCGTTAATAAAGACTGATAAACGCTTAATTTATCTTCTTTGCCCTGAAATATAAAAGGGACACCCAGGGCCTGCATTCTCTTTTCCACAATGACTGATTGACGGCCGGTGATGATCGCCACATTAATGCCCATCTTTAAAATCGCTTTGAGCCCGAATCCGTCTTTAGTATGAAAGGCTTTTAATTCTTCGCCGTGATTGCCTAAATAAATTCTGCCATCGGAAAAAACACCATCAACATCGCAAATAAGTAATTTTATTTTTGCGGCACGGTGGTAATTTTCGGCACTAATTTTACCATAAGGTGTTGTGATCATTAAAATTCTCAGTTTGATTAATAATTATGTATTACTAATAAGTTAGTGATGACTGACAAGTTAGTAAAAAAATAACAAAATAACAAAATGGGTGCGTTAACGCGAGCAATGATTATCGGGCTAACTGCTTAGATTAGGTTAACCGCTATTATAGAGACAAAATACCGCATCAATAATATCCAAACCAGCTTGAGTATTAAAAGGTCCATTGTTACCCGTATTTTTTTAAAAATAAAGCGTTACAAAAAAATAGGCGCTAATGCCAGCTCACCTTTAAGCAGTATTGAATACTGGAAAGGCGAGTATATTATATCGCATTGGTTTTAGATCGCGCAGTCAATGAGTAAATAAGTTATTCTAGATCAATGCATTAAGTTCCTAAGTGGAATGTCACTGGTTAATGCGGGAATCTGCTATTAAATCCACAATTTTCTATTCTTAGTAAGTTTTAATATAAATATTTGTATTAAAAATTTCATCACCTTACACTGTCCATTCGTGTTTATATAAAGAGCGTAACTATTTATGAAAACCCCGTGTCACCTTGAAATAAAAAACTTATGCTTCTCTCGAAGTGATAGATTATTATTTAATAATTTATGTTTTGAGTTTGAGCGCGGTAAAATCACTGCGATATTAGGCCCCAGCGGCATAGGAAAAACAACCTTATTAAAACTTATCGGCGGGCAATTGTCCGTCGATAGCGGCGAAATATTTTTCAACCAAAAAGCGCTCCATAACTGCTCAACGGATGAACTTTACCAAGCACGTAAAAAAATGGGGATGTTATTTCAAAGTGGCGCATTATTTAACGAACTTTCTGTTTTTGAAAATGTCGCATTTCCTCTGCGCGAGCATAATCAACTCGATGAATCGCTGCTCAAAATATTAGTGTTAATGAAGTTAGAAGCGGTTGGTTTAAGGGGCGCGCGAGACTTAATGCCGCAACAATTATCGGGCGGTATGGCTCGCCGTGTCGCATTGGCTCGCGCA
>DATBNI010000507.1:0-7317 GCA_036554425.1 Psychromonas sp. | reverse complement strand
TATTAGGTGATTTCCCCCGGTTGTTGAGGCTGGACTGCCAACTATCTGTCGCGAATTATGGAGATAACAAGCAGATAAAGCTGTTATCTATTTGAGTTCGTTACTTTTCATAGTAATCTCTAGGTTAAAAATCATTATTGCGTTTATTTAAAGATTAGCCGAATGATATATTTCCCGCTGCAATGCGGCTTCGTTGAACAGATAAATTACGATTTGAGGTGACAGATAATGGATATAGTTTGGGCAACAAGTGAGGCAGCACCCTACGCTAAAACAGGCGGATTAGCTGATGTATCATACTCACTACCTTACGCTTTGGCAGAGAATGGGCACAATGTTTCAGTTTTTATGCCTTATTATCCGCAGGTCATGGCTGAAAAGTGTGATGATACTGTGTGTGTACATGAACTGCTGGGCGTCCCTTTTGGCGAAGGAAATGAGGAATGGGCGAGTATCAGACAGCACAAAGTCAGTGAAAACCTTTCTTTTTATTTTATTGAATTTGATCGATTCTTCGATCGCCCTAAATTATACGATTGGGATGGTAATGAATACTCAGACAATGCCGAACGCTTTATATTCCTGAGCAGGGCAATTATGCAGGCTGTACTGGCGCTGGATATCAAGGTGGATGTGCTGCATTCCAATGACTGGCATACGGCGCTGTGCAGCGTATATTTAAAAAGTGGCCTGTACAACTCATTCGAAAATTTTAAAAAAACCAAGTCAATCATTACTATTCATAATATTGGTTACCAGGGCGTGTTCAGCAAAGCGAATCTCTACTGGACAGGACTTGGCTGGGAGTACTTTAATGTCCACTGCTTTGAATTCTACGATAAGCTTAATTTCCTCAAAGCCGGGGTGTTGACCGCCGATATGGTCACAACCGTTAGTCCCACCTATGCAGAAGAGATCCTCTCCCCTGAATACGGATTCGGCCTGGAGCATCCGCTTCAGCACAGAGCCGTTCAGGGAAAACTTCGCGGCATTATAAATGGAATAGATGTTATTGAGTGGGATCCTGAAACAGATCAGTTGCTGCCCTTTAATTTTTCACAGCAGGACTTGAGCGGTAAAGTGTTATGTAAAGCGGCACTGCAGAAGGAGTTTGGCCTGGAAGTGCGCGCCGATGTACCCATTTATGGCGTGGTATCGAGACTTGCAGAGCAGAAGGGGCTGGATGTCTTTATTGCATGTTTAGATAAGATGCTTGAGGAAGATGATGCCCAATTCGTCATTGTCGGCTCTGGAGAAAAGTGGCAAGAAGTTGCCTTAGCAGATTATGCTAAAGCCTACCCGAATAGATTTGGATGCCATATTGGCTACAGCAACAAACTTGCTCATCTGGTTGAAGCGGGATCCGATTTCTTTGTTATGCCTTCAAGGTATGAGCCATGCGGACTTAACCAGATGTACAGTATGAAATATGGCACTGTGCCTATTGTAAGATCAACGGGGGGGCTGGAAGACACAGTGAGCAACTATTCTGTTGAGAATATAGATAACGCCACAGGGTTTAAATTCTACGATCTGTACCCAGAGGCATTGAGAGAAACAATGAGATGGGCAGCTTCGGTATACCGTAACGATTTTCCGGCATTTGAAATAGTGATAAAAAATGGTATGAAGAGTGATTTTTCATGGCATCACACGGCCGTGGAGTACGAAGACCTTTATCAGCATGCTAATACTAAATTCTGATGACAGATTATCTGTATTTAATGGCTTAACAGAGCGCAGAAAGATGGCTGCAGCCTGTAAGTTAGCACACCATTAAAAATAGCAGAGCGCAACAGCTCTGCTATTTTTTTGTTTAAATTTTAATTAGTTGATTAATCCAGCACTCAATAGATCATTTTATGACTGAATTGGCATAAACTATCTTCTAGCTAAAGCGATAAGCATCCAGTGCTAATATCTCATATTCACTGCCCTGGTAAATACAGCTTATTGGCTGCCCTTCAATATGAGCACCTAATACACAAATAAGCGGTAAAAAGTGTTCCTGAGTGGGGTGGTTAAAGCTTGCGTAGGGGCCATCCTTCTGATAATTCAGCAACGAATTTATTTCATTGTTGTGTAATTTTTCTTTTACCCATGCCGTAAACTTTTCGACCTTTTGCACCCGTTGGGGATCTGGGCTGGCAGAAAAAATTTCGTGAAGGTTATGACTGATTCCGCCTGATCCCAGAATCAAAATCCCTTGTTTACGCAGTGACCGCAGGGCGCGACCAAGCTTAAAATGTGTATTGGCACTTAATTGGCTATTAATAGATACCTCAACAATGGGAATATTCGCCTCGGGATAGATAAGCTTCATTGGGATCCAGGCGCCGTGATCCCAACCCTGGCGCTCATCCAAACGCGAAGAGAAGCCGTTATCGGCTAATAAAGCGGCGATCTGATTAGCCAGCGCCGGTTCACCCGGTGCGGGATATTTCATCTGGTACAATTTTTCCGGGAAACCGTAAAAGTCATGCACAGTACCGGGCGCAGTTGCGCTGGTGATAACCACCTCTCCCGGCAAATCAAAATGGGCTGAAAAAATAACTATCGCTTTGGGCGTTGCCAGGGCAGTTGCTAACGCCTTTAAAAATACAGCGGTGGCACTTTGCTCAAGCGCCATCATGGGCGAACCGTGGGAGATAAATAAAGCCGGATAATAGGGCGGTTGTGTTTGTTTACTGATCATTGCATAGCCTCCGGACCAATAGGGGCAATCCCCTATGGATTAAGGGTTGTGATGAATAGCCTTGTTTAATATGGAGCATATTGACAGTGTCCGGTATCCCCACGATGGCTAATATGCGTTTAACATAAGCAGATAAATTAGCCTTTGTTGAGATTATGGTAGATTTCCGTATTTGTTGCTCCATATTGTTCATTTATTATAACGGTTTTGCTGGTTTAGGTTTTCTGCATTAACTTGCTAATTTTTGCTTGATCAGCTTATCCAGGGAATAACTGCCCGCCCCCTGGATCAAAAGGGTCAGTGATGCGACCAATAATATTAAGGCGTATTCATAACCGTTGTTGCTGACAAATAAACCGTTACCGATATGTACAGTTAATGCGATTAACATGGTAAATGCGGTAACAAAAGCGGCGGGCCGTGTTAATAGCCCTAATACCAATGCCAAACCACCGAAAAATTCACCACTACCGGCTAATAATGCCATGAGATAACCAGGTTCAAAACCAATGCTGGCCATCCATTGTCCTGTTCCTTCCAGGCCGTATCCGCCCAGCCAGCCAAACAACTTTTGTGAGCCGTGCGCGGCCAGTATTAAACCGAGTGGTACACGTAAAACCAGGGCAGAAAAGCCCGCTTGTGTACTTAGTAAAGGTATCGCATATGATGTTTTCATGAAGTTATCCTTAATGGATTGAATGTAATAAAATAATTGCTGTTAGCTGTTAATGATTAGCTGCAATGGTTATAGGGCCAATATAACTATTAACAATCTGATGATAAATGCTATATTTATGGATTGAGTATCAACATAGTGTTGTGAATTATGGATAAAATTGAAACAATGAAGGCTTTTTCGGCTGTGGTTGCCGAGGGCTCTTTTGTCAAAGCGGCTGAAAAACTGCTGCTCTCTCCTCAGTTAGTCAGCAAATATGTTGCGCAACTTGAGGAAAATTTACAGACTCGATTGCTTAACCGGACCACGCGGCGAGTTACTCTAACCGAAGAGGGTAGATCCTATTTTGAACGCTGTAATCAGGTGTTATTGGATATTGAGGAGATGGAAAACTCCCTGGGGAATTTACATCAAAAAGTCTCAGGGATGTTAAGCATCAGTGCGCCTATGTCCTTTGCTATCCACCATTTAGGGGCGCTCATGGTGGCGTTTCAAAAGCAGTATCCTGAGGTTGATCTGAATTTGCAACTGACCGATAAAAAAATTGATATTCTTGAAGATGGGATTGACATTGCGCTGCGCATCGGAAAATTACAGGATTCTGCACTTATTGCCAAAAAAATTGCTCCGATCAATCTGGTGATTTGCGCCTCCCCTGAATACTTAAGGGAGTACGGGGTACCTATAATACCTAGCGATCTGCAAAAGCATCGTTATCTGAGATATGTCTATTCCGATAACAGCACTATTTTTTCACAATTTGAACAAAGTGCTTCGGCGCTTAAATTTAGAAGCCATTTTATAGCCAATAATGGTGATTTATTGATAAGTGCTGCAATCGAAGGGGGCGGAGTAACCATTCAACCTAGCTTTATCGCCGCTAAAGCCATTAAAGAAGGTAAGTTACAAGCCATTTTGCCAGCATATGCCCCTGAGCCGTTAGGTTTATACGCCGTCTATACACACAGGAAATTTTTAGCCGCTAAAGTGCGCTGCTTTATTGATTTTATTAGCGATTATTATGGTGATATCCCTTATTGGGACAGTGAAGTTTAAAACAGCACTTGCAAAGAGATCAATTATTTGTACTCCTAATAAGCGAGGTAAATTAACTTGCTCAACACCATTTAATTATCTTATTTTGATGTTTGGTTCACAATGTTTATTAAGACTTGTTTTTTTTATTAAAAATTAAGTTAATCTAACCGGCCAAATCACACCTCCCCTTACTGATCTTTACCCTATGCTTTTAGTGGTGATTCGGTCGTTTTTATTTACAGCGGCAACAGTCAAAAATGGTGTCGTATTTGGATAGTTGCAGATGAAAATTTAATAATAAAGGAGGAGGTTTATGAATGATATGTTTCGTATAAAAGATTTGGCGATTGATCGCTATCACGGTGATCCTTTAGGTCATAATGGGCCTGTTCACTGGGATCGCACCTGGGAAAATGCAAAACTGTTAATCCCAATCACTCAGGCTAATCCAATTGTTGTGCAGTTATTTTGTTATCTCCATGATTGTTGTGCCGTAAACAGCGGACAGGAACCGGAGCACGGTCCTGCAGCGGCTTTTTTTATAAAGCAAAATAGTACACTGTTCTCTTTTTTGACCGCGCAAGAGTTTAAATTATTAATAGATGCATGTGCAGATCACACTTTTCATAAATTGTCGAAAGATCCGACAATAGGGACCTGTTGGGATGCCGACCGTTTAGATTTGGGCAGATTGGGTATTTATCCCAAAGCTGAATTTTTTTCAACTCAGGCCGCAAAAGATCCGGCTATTATTGAGCGTGCATATCAAACTAGCGTTGCTTAGCTGACACTATGCTGCTAAGCGTTTTTGCACCACCCAGAGACGTCTTCCTAATAATATAGCGGCAACAGTTAAACCCGCCGTTATACCAATCCAAAACCCTTTTGCACCCAGTGCGGGCATCAATAGATCTGTCATTGCCAGGCTATAACCCAGTGGTAATCCCACTATCCAATAAGCAATAAAGGTACGCGAAAATATCGCTTTCATCTCTTTGTAACCCCGCAGGGCACCGGCCGCTACAACCTGAATCGCGTCAACACACTGGTACATTGCAGAAAATATTATCAGAGTAACCGCTAATAAAACCACCTCTTGGTCATTAGTGTAAAGCAGCGCGATCTGTTCCTTGAATATTAAGGTTAATAATGCGGTTATCACGGAGAGAGATAAACCGACAATAAAACCGGCATAACTGGCATTTTTGGCTTGGGTTTTATTGGCTTGCCCTAAGTTAAAACTAACCCGAATACTGACCGCATTTGCAATGCTCATAGGGAGCATGAAAACCATGCTGGAAAAATTGATCGCAATCTGATGGGCTGCCACTATGCTTGCGCCTAATGGTGCGATTAAGATAGCTACTATTGCAAAAATAGTTATCTCAAAAAATAACGCTATTGCAACCGGTAAACCCAGTCTAAAGATGGCTACTTGGGTGCTTCCATTAATTGCACAGAAACGTCTGAATAAAGGGTAGTAGCGCAGTTTTTTAGTGTGGCGCACATAACCTATGAGCGCCAATAGCATGATCCAATAAACCAGAGCTGTTGCCACGCCGCATCCCGCGCCACCCATTGCCGGAAGCCCTAACTTACCATAGACAAAAATCCAGTTCAGGGGAATGTTAATGATTAATCCGATAAAACCTATTACCATTGCAGGCTTAGTGAGTGACAGACCTTCTATATAGTTACGCAGTGCCTGAAATAATAAAAAGGCAGGTATAGCGGCTAAAATAGCGTACAGATAGCGGATAGTAATATCTTTTAAAATTGGATCCATGTCCATGATATTAACAAGATAACTGGCGTTATATAAAATCAAGAAGATAGGAATACTGAGTAATAAGGCCAAATATAAACCTTGCTGGCCTATTCGTGGAATGCCCGCTATATCATTGGCACCATGTGCTTGCGCCGTGAGGGGAATCAGTGCCATTAACACGCCGACGCCAAACAAAATGCAGGGTAACCAAATGCTTGTCGCAATGGCCACTGCCGCCATGTCATTTGCGCTAACACCACCCGCCATCACAGTATCTACAAAACCCATGGCCGTTTGTGCAAATTGTGCGATAAAAATAGGGAAACTTAAATTGAGTATTTTTCTGATTTCTTGGGAGTAAGGCACAACATTTTCCAATTGAATAGAGGATCCAAATTTACAACTGGTTTATACGCTTTAGGTACTGCTATTGCAATCTCAGTGAGCGCAAAAATTATAGGATAAGTATCTTGTTTTAAAGAGAAATAAAAGCATAAAAATGACGGGAGCGTAAACTGTTAGCATCTCTATTTTCTTAAGGTTTTTTTGTTCATGAGTTTATTAACACTAGAAGGTTTCTTTAATCCAAAATCGATAGCCGTAATTGGTGCTTCCGTTGTCCCTCACCGGGCCGGTTATTTAGTCATGAATAATCTATTATCAGGGGGCTTTAACGGCCCTATCATGCCCGTTACGCCTAAATATTCTTCAGTGCACGGCGTGCTTGCTTATAAAAACATCCAGCAGTTACCTATTACGCCTGAACTGGCGGTTATTTGTACCAATGAATCTCGTATTACTGATATTTTACAAGCGTTAGCAGAAAGGGGCTGCACAAGGGCGATAGTGGTCACCACTGAAAAAGATCAACAAATTGCACAGGCAGTTTATAAAAAGGCAAAAGATCTTGGCATACGGCTTTTAGGCATGAGTAGTCTAGGTATTATTAACCCTTATACGCAATTAAATGCCAGTCTTGCTCATTGTAATGCGCTGCAGGGAAATATCGCCTTTGTGTCACAATCTGCAGCTGTTTGTACCACTATATTAGATTGGGCAAACAGTAAAAGCATTGGTTTTTCCGCCTTTGTTTCTATCGGGGATGCTCAGGATATTAGTTTTGCGGAATTATTGGATTAT
>DATBNI010000058.1:0-21871 GCA_036554425.1 Psychromonas sp. | reverse complement strand
AGCGACACAAGAGCCTGAGAGTGAAAGTAAAACAACAGATAACAAAAAAGATGCGGTAGCCGCCGCCATTGCACGCGCTAAAGCTAAAAAACAGGCGGCGGCACAAGCAGCGCAGGAACCTGAGAGCGAGATTAAAACAACGGTCAACAAAAAAGAGGCGATAGCCGCCGCCATAGCGCGCGCTAAAGCTAAAAAACAGCTATTAGAAGACACAGCACAAGCGATGCCGGAATCAGACAGCGAGATTAAAACAACGGACAACAAAAAAGAGGCGATAGCCGCCGCCATTGCACGCGCTAAAGCGAAAAAACAGGCGGCGCAGGAGACAGTGCCCCAGACAAGCTTGAGCAACAATGACCAGCTGCCGGATAATAACGAAGTAATACAAGCACGTACATTGCGCAAAGAACAAGCACGGTTAGATAAACAGGAACCACATCCAAACGATATAGACAGTCATAAAAGCACTCAATCTAGCACACCCCAGGAGAGCGCCAATAAAAAAAGCGATCTGCATACGGATCACCGAAAAGCAAAAATAGCCGCCGTAATTGCCAAAGCAAAGGCACAAAAAACAGCGCACAAGGATTAATGAAAATGGCCTATAAGAATGCAAGCTCCCCTCATCAAAAACAGCCTAGAACAACGACACAGGTGATGCTTTTGGTGATTTTATGCTTAATTCCAGGAGTGCTTTTACAAAGTTATTTTTTCGGCTCTGCAAACTTAATACAAATATCACTCGCCTGTCTTGCCGCCTTGGCAAGTGAGGCTTTTATTCTGAAAATAAGAAATCGTCCAATTTCAAATACCTTAAAAGACGCCAGTGCTTTACTCACTGCAGTCCTTATTGCGATTTCCATTCCCCCCCTTGCTCCATGGTGGATTGTAGTGAGTGGCAGTGTTTTTGCTATTGTATTTGTTAAGCAATTATATGGCGGACTTGGACAAAATATTTTTAATCCCGCAATGGCCGCTTATGTTTTGCTGTTAATTTCCTTTCCGGTACAGATGACCTCCTGGTTACCGGCACAATCTCTGCAACCTTTTTCTTTGACCTTGATGGATCAGATAAATGCAATATTTACGGGCTCTACCCTTGACGGATATTCCGTTGAGCAACTGAGTGTCAGCATTGACGGTTTATCTATGGCCACGCCGCTTAATACGGCACGTGATGCGCTGCATAATGGATTTACGATCAGCGAAATTTTTAATAGCCTGCAGTATAACGCCTCTTCCTGGCAACAAATTTATTGGATTAACGGTGCATTTTTAGCCGGTGGATTAATTTTATTGTTTAAAGGTATAGTTCATTGGCATATTCCGGTGAGTTTCTTATTGGGTATCAGCATTTTCTCTTTTATCGCTTTTGCCTACAGCCCGGATCTCAACGCTCCCCCTCTCTTTCACCTGTTTTCCGGAGCAACAATGTTGGGCGCATTTTTTATATTAAGCGATCCGGTTAGCGCAGCCACAACGGTTAAAGGGCGTATTTTGTTCGCTTTATTAATCGCATTGATCGTGGTTATTATTCGTAATGTGGGCGGTTACCCTGATGCAGTTGCATTCGCTGTTCTGCTGGGCAATATGTGCGTTCCGCTGATTGATTATTATACCCAGCCCAAGGTTTACGGGGGACGTAGCTAAGATGTTTTATATGCTTAATAATAAAGGTGCCAATAAAATAAATTATGTTAGACACACAATAGTGTCAGGGAGAAGAGTTTAATATGTTTTCAACTATCAGCCGCAATGCGTATTTGCTCGCAGCCTTTGCTGTAGCTTGTACCGGCAGCGTCGCCATTGTAAACGAATTTACACAACCTATCATTGCCCAGCAAGAGCAAAAAGCATTGTTAAAAACCCTCAATAAACTTATTCCTGCTGATTTATATGATAACGATATCGTTGCCAGCTGTTTTACGGTCACGGATAAAAACTTATTAGGCAGCGCACAGCCGCAGCAGGTGTTTATTGCTAAAAAAGATAATAGCCCTGTCGCATTAATGTTAAAAACGACAACCATGAGCGGTTATGCAGGTAAAATAAATCTGGTCGTCGGGATTTATGCGAATGCCAGGATTGCCGGTGTCCGTGTGCTTCATCATTCTGAAACACCCGGGTTAGGCGATAAAATTCAAACCAACAAATCTGACTGGATCTACACTTTTAACGACAGGTTTTATCAGGAAGCACAAAAATCACGCTGGGATGTGAAAAAAAATGGCGGTGACTTTGATGCTTTTACCGGGGCAACTATTACGCCTCGCGCCGTTGTTTTTGCCGTAAAAGATGCGTTAATTTATTTCCAGAAAAACAAAAAAATACTCTTCCAGCATGAAGCAAATTGTGGGGAAAGTTTATGAGTGAACAGAGTCAAGAAATCGCCGGCAGCATAGAAAAGACAGATAGCATCGATCCCATTTATAAGCAATTAATGGTCCAGGGTTTATGGAAAAACAACCCGGGGATAGTACAGTTGTTAGGATTATGCCCTCTGCTGGCCATCACCAATACGATCACCAATGCGCTCGGGCTTGGTTTGGCCACGGTTTTTGTTTTGGTCGCTTCAAATTCATTGATCTCATTAATCCGCCACCATGTACCGCAAGCGATCCGGATCCCTATTTTTGTAATGATAATCGCCTCATTGGTGAGCTGCATTCAATTATTGATGAATGCCTTTACCTATGAGCTGTATCTGTCTTTAGGTATTTTTATCCCCTTGATCGTCACTAACTGCATGATTATTGGGCGTGCGGAGGCTTTTGCTTCGAAAAACAGCATTAAACATTCCGCCTTTGATGGCCTGATGATGGGCTTAGGTTTCTGCATTGTATTAATTTTTTTAGGCGCCAGCCGAGAAATATTAGCCCAGGGGACATTATTTTCCGGCATCGAAACCATGCTAGGAGACTGGGCTAAGATATTAACCATGACTCTCTATCAGGCAGATACCAGTTTTTTACTGGCAGCATTGCCGCCGGGGGCTTTTATCATTATGGGATTAATTATTGCCATTAAGAACTTTATTGATCACCGGATTAAAAAATAATGAATAATGTTAAACGTCGTGAAATATTAATGCGGCTGCGGGCCGAAAATCCAAAACCACAAACCGAACTTAATTACAGCTCTCCCTTTGAGTTGTTAATTGCGGTTATTCTGTCCGCACAAGCAACTGATGTTAGTGTTAACAAAGCAACCGATCTGCTTTATCCCGTTGCCAATACGCCAGAGGCAATCGCAGCCTTGGGTGTCGAGGGTTTAAAGGGTTACATTAAAACCATTGGTTTATTTAACAGCAAAGCCGCTAACGTGATTAAAACCTGTCACAGATTAATTGAGCTTCATAATAGTGAAGTGCCTGAAAATAGAGAAGCCTTAGAAGCCTTGCCCGGCGTGGGGCGAAAAACCGCTAATGTGGTATTAAATACGGCATTTGGCTGGCCGACAATAGCCGTAGATACGCATATATTCCGCGTATCTAATCGCAGCAAATTGGCCACGGGCAAAAATGTAGAGGAAGTCGAAGCAAAATTACTAAAAGTGATACCCGCTGAATTTAAACTTGATGTTCACCATTGGCTTATTTTACACGGCCGTTATACCTGTGTTGCCCGCAAACCCCGTTGTGGTTCCTGCTTGATTGAAGATTTATGTGAATTTAAAGACAAGACAGAAAATTAATGGTTTCGCTATTCGTATTTAGGATATAAAAAAACCGAGCTTTTGCTCGGTTTTTTAGTCTAAGAGGTTAGAGCACTATTACTCTTCGCCCTTGGTGCCTCTTAAATGGATGGTAATACCGTTTAAGAAGTATCTTAACAGTTGATCACCGCATAATTTATAGTTGCGGTGATCCTGCTTTCTAAACAGGGCTGACAACTCACTTTTAGAAATAGGAAATTCGGCTAGATCTAACATCTTTAACATATCTTCATCTTTATAGTTCAATGCGATACGCAGCTTTCTTAAAATATCATTGTTAGGCAGAAAAGAATTTTCCGGCAGGATAACCGGCTTAGAGCCTTCTTTTTTACCGCGTTTTTCATTAATAAGACCATCTAAAAAAAGTGATAGCAGGCTGTCCTGGCATAAAACAAAATTCTCTTCACCTTCTTTAGCTATGATGCTGTGTAAGTATTTTTCGTCAATTGCATTATCAACCGAGGCAAAAATTTCTAGCATTTTTTTATCGTTCAGTTTAAACGCATAACGTACACGTCGTAAAACATCATTTGTGATCATAATTTCTCAATAGGTTTGGGTTTTTAGAAGGCACACTATACGCAAACAGCGAAAATATGCCAATTTAGAATTATTATAGAAAAGGAAAACGCGTTAATTTAAGTCAATAACCTTATTAAATTAGGCATTACCTTTTACTTTTAACTGTGCCTCGGCAGCAAAATCCATCATTCTGTTTAAAGAAATGATTGCGCCTTGAGCAACCTTTTGATCAACATAAATTTCATGACCGGTTGCGTCATTCAGCGCATTGTATATGGCCTTAAGGCCATTCATTGCCATCCAGGGACAGTGCGCGCAGCTGCGGCAAGTAGCGCCGTCACCAGCCGTTGGCGCTGCCAGGAATTCTTTATCTGGACAGGCCTGCTGCATCTTATAAAAAATACCGGTATCCGTTGCCACGATCAACTGTTTGTTGGGCAGCGTTTGCGCCGCTTTTATTAACTGACTGGTTGAGCCTACCGCATCCGCTAATTTAACCACACTTTCCGGCGACTCCGGATGAACTAAGACAGCAGCATCGGGATAAACAGCTTTCATATCTCGAAGTGCACTGGCTTTAAATTCGTCGTGAACGATACAATCACCTTGCCACATCAGCATATCAGCATTAGTTTTACGCTGAATGTAACTGCCTAAATGCCTGTCTGGGCCCCAAATAATTTTCTTATCCTGGCTATCCAGGTGTTCGACAATTTCTAACGCGATACTTGAAGTCACGACCCAATCAGCACGCGCCTTAACGGCAGCTGAAGTGTTGGCGTAAACAACCACAGTACGGTCCGGGTGTTGATCGCAAAACTCACTGAATGATTCAATTGGGCAACCCACATCTAAAGAGCAGGTAGCCTCTAATTCAGGCATTAAAACCTGTTTATGCGGTGTTAGAATCTTAGCGGTTTCCCCCATAAAGCGAACACCGGCAACAACCAGTGTAGTGGCGGGATGATCACGGCCAAAACGCGCCATATCTAATGAATCAGAAACATAACCGCCAGTTTCTTCAGCTAACGCCTGAATTTCGGGATCTGTATAATAGTGTGAAATTAAAACGGCATTTTTTTCTTTTAATAATGTTTTAATTCTAGCCTTATAATCAACCTTTTCTGATTCCGAAAGAACAGCTGGTTTAGCTGGAAAAGGATAGTCTGAACCCACAATTGGAGAGTATTTGCTCATCATAGTCTCTTAGAGATTAAAAATATGTTGGTAATTATACCGCGAAGATCAATAAAAATGATAATAAAAATTACTTATATACAGAACAACGAATTAGTGAAAACAACACTTTTTTTTGATGGTTTCCCCCAGCCCCGAAAGAGATTATCTAAACTGCGGCATTGTTATTAAATTCAGGGATAAAAATGAGATTACAACTAGAGAATTTTTTTGATTTTATAAAGATGTAGGGGAGTTTGTAAAAGTGGTGGGCCGTGAAGGATTTGAACCTTCGACAAATGGATTAAAAGTCCACTGCTCTACCAGCTGAGCTAACGGCCCGAATAATTTTCGGCTTTACTGCTTAGTCTCTGACTGTTGTTAATTCCTATTAACGACAACCGGGGAAAATCCGATAACAAAAACCAAGCTAACGGAAAATAAAATTCCCCGCTATAATTTAAGAAAATAGAAACATGAAGTGAATCACATCACTCTCTCTCAACTGCGGCGTATACTATAGAATATTATTAATATCGCAACCAAAAACGCTGGTTTTTTTCCTGTTTGCCGACAAAATAAACAAAATACAAAACAGCAGGGATAACAACCTGTTATATTATTAAATCTTAATCGTATTTATAAAGCGTCTAAGTGTTTTTTTGCGAGCACTGCTGCCGATGAATTAGGATGTTCTTTTAACACTTTTTGGTAAAAATCTTTTGCCGAAGCTAACTCTCCCAAATATTCATCAATAACGCCTATTTTAAATAAAGAATCTGCACGTTTAGCCGACTGAGGAAACTTGTCGCTGACAGTTAGGAAAGCTATCCGAGCTTCTTTGCGTTTTTTCTGTTGATATAACAGTTGTCCTAACCAATAATGAGAATTTGCGAGATATTCAGATTGAGGATAATCAATGATAAATGCTTCAAAAGCAGTAATTGCCTGATTATAATCCTTATTAACTAAAACCAGATCCACAGCAGCTTGATAGGTCGATTGTTCACCTGCAGAAACTGCCGTTGCACTTTTGTTCGTTGTCGTCGTGCTTGCGGCCTCCTTGGGCTGCTCAACCAGTTGATATAAACTTCGTTGGCGATTTTCAATCTCACTGATTTTATGCTCAAACAGTTCCATGCCCCCTTTAATTTCTCTCAGCTCTTGAGATAGTTGAGTCAATTGGTTTTGCATGCGCATTTGTATTCGATTACGCGATTCCAATAAACGAGTAAATTTTTCTAATTGTTTTTCAACACTACCTGCTCCTCCTGCCACTGTTACGTCACTGACGGGAGCAGCAGCAAAAGCAGAGGTTGAAAAAAAAGTGGCCAAAATAATGGCCGCTTGAAATTTATTTTTTTTCATCTGTTATTAATAAACCAGTTCTGCGCGTCGGTTATCCGACCAAGAAGCTTCAGCGTGTCCAAAGTTGAGCGGTTTTTCTTCACCATAGCTTACAACCTTAATTTGACGAGGAGAAACACCCATATTTTCCAGATAAACAGAAACGGACATTGCTCGGCGTTCACCTAGTGCGATATTGTACTCAGGTGTCCCTTTTTCATCGGTATGCCCTTCGATAGTGACTTTTTTCTCCGGGTTATTGACTAAGAATTTAGCATGCGCATCCAGGATAGAAGTAAACTCCGGTTTAATCATAGAGTTATCAAAATCAAACTGGATAATTTTTTGCAAGATAGCATCTGAGTACTGTTTAGCCATTAACTCTTCTTCACTTAGCTCTATCGCTTCAACTCCATCTGTTTCAATATTACTCTCTGCCGCTGCTCGTTCCATTGCAGCTTGTTCCATAGCCGCTTTATTAGCTTCCATCGCAGCTGAATCGTTATCACTGTTTGAGCTACAGGCACTCAAAGCTAACATTGGCAGTGCAATTAATAAACTTTTTGAAATCATACTTAGGTTCATCTTGTTTCCTTTTTAGTTGTAAATTAACTTAATTTAAAAATGGAGACCATGCAGGTGATTTGACCTCTCCATTTTGTGCTGGAATATTTGCTTTAAAACGGCCATCCATCGAGACTAATGCCAAACCTTGGCGTCCTTTATAAACGGTACTGTAAATTATCATACTACCATTCGGTGCAACGCTTGGTGACTCATCTAAACGTGTTTTGGTCAAGGTTCTTAATTCACCAGAGGCAAGATCTTGCGCTGCTATTTTATAATTACCATCATGGCGGCTAACGAGCACTAGACTAGCACCATCAGGGGTGATTGTGCCACCTAAATTAAGATCACCTTCCCAGGTCAGGCGTTTGGTTGCCTCAGAGCTCAGATCAACTTGATAAATTTGCGCCTGCCCACCGCGGGTAGAAGTAAAGATTAAACTTTGCCCATCTGGCGACCAGCTGGGTTCCGTATCTATTGCGCGATTATTGGTAATTCTACGTAACGCTTTGCTTTGTGTGTCTAGGGTATAGATCTCAGGTTGCCCGTCTTTTGACAATACTATCGCCAAAGATTTACCGTCTGGAGACCAGCTAGGTGAGCCATTGATTTTTGGAAAGGAGGTCATTAATTCACGTTTTTGGCTATATAAATCTTGTATGTATATTTGTGAACGGCGTTTCTCAAAACTAACATAGGCCAATTTTCTGCCATCCGGCGACCAGCTTGGTGACATGATCGGCTGTTTTGAACGCAGTATTAACTTTTCACCATAACCGTCATAATCCGAAATGCGTAATTGATAAGGATGATTGCTTTTTCGATCCACGGCAATATAGGCAATACGGGTTAAAAATGCGCCTTTTTCACCGGTTAATTTTTCATAGACAACATCACTGACACGATGTGCAAACCGACGTAATTGTGCTTTACTGACGGTGCCACGGCGACTTTCTAAAATAGGGCTGTAGTCAGCAACATTTGCATTGCCCGTTACAACGTCGACTAATTCATAGCTAACAATGTATTTCCCGGCTTCCGGTGCAGGAGACACTTCCCCCATCAGTAAAGCTTCAATCCCCATTTTATGCCACAGAGCATAATTAAGGCCGCGGCTCTTTGACGGTGTATTGGGCATTTTATCAATAGAAAGAGGACTAAATTGACCGCTTCGTTGTAAATCTGCAGCGATAATATCTGAAAAATTCCCCGGTTTTTCGCCATCACCTAACCACTTAAAGGGAATAACAGCGATCGGCCTGGCACTATTAACTCCTTCAGTAATTAAAATTTCTAAGCGAGCAGAAGCCTGGGCCGAAAATATAATCATTGAAATTGATAAAAATAAACGTAACAGCATAGGGCTCGGTTTCCTTAAAATTCAGGTATTAAAGTAATATCAAAATCACGGAACTGTGTTGAAATATCCGGATCTTTAGGTATAGGTAATGTGTTTGCTTTTAATGCAGCACGCTTAGCTGACTCACAAAGTTTAATATCACCGCTGCTTCGCTGCGCGCTAATCACTAAACCATCTGCCGTTGTGCGAATTGCCAGGGTGCAACTTTTCCCTTTCATACTAGGCTCAATCTGCCAGTTTCGGCTAATTTTATCCCGGATAAGCGCCGTGTAGCGAGCGATTTCAGATAATTGTCGCGAGCTTTGGGCGTTAGAGAATGTATCTTCAAATTGCGCATCCATCTGCTTATCAAGTTCAGCTCGGCGTAAGCGCTCTTTTTCTTGCTCGGCCTTAGCTTTAGCAGATGCCGCAGCTTTTGCAACTTTTGCAGCGGCAATTTTTTCAGCTTCTATTTTTTTGCGCTTTTCCTCAGCTTGTTTTCTGGCTTTCTCGGCCTGCTGTTTTTTACGCTTCTGATCTGCTACTTGTTTGGCTTTTTCTGCATCCCTTTTTGCTTTTAACTGTTTTACGGCCAGCGCTTTTTCCGCCACTATCCGTTGCGCTTCTTTTTTCTTGCGGTCAGTCTCTGCTTTTTCCGCTTGAATGCGCTTCGTCTCTTTCTGCTTGCGCAGCGCTTCTGCTTTTTTCTTCTCTTGCTGAATGCGCTGTTTTTCCTGCTCTACTTTCTTTTTTTCAGCCTGGGTTTTTTCACTCTTACGCTGCGCTAAATCATCAAACAATTTTTGGTTAATAACGCTTGCATTGATAATAGGGGCTGAGTTTTTAGGTTCCGTTTTAAGCTTGGGAAAATTCACATTCAGGAGCAACACAGTGCCAACAATAATATGCAGCAGAAGTGCGGTGATAAACGCAATTAATATTGAACTATCCTTCATTCTTCTTCCGGCTCGGTCATCAGTCCCAGGGAAGGAACACCAGCAGATTGCAATAAAACCATCAAGTCTATAACGCTTCTATAGTCAACAGCGCCATCACCTTTAACGACAAATTGGGCATTAGGATCGCCCGCTAATTGCGCGCTGACTAAAGCCGTCATCTGCTCTCCATCAAGCGGCGATTCAGTATTGTCACCAACACTTAAATAATAGCGCCCCTCTTTATCAATGGAAGCTATCATCGGCGGTTTACTGTCTTCCGGTAGAGCCTCTGCCGCAGCTTGCGGCAAATCAACTTTAACGCCCTGTGTGACAAGCGGAGCGGTTACCATAAAAATAATCAATAAAACCAGCATAACGTCAATATAGGGAACCACATTAATTTCAGCGATAACGCGGCGTCTTTTGGGGCTTCGATATGAATATTGTTGCATAACCTTCCCTAGTCACTTTCAGTTGTTGACTGACGGTGTAAAATAGAAGTGAATTCTTCCATTAGATTAATATATGCCGTTTCCAGTTTGCCAACTTGTGTTGAAAAACGGTTATACGCCATAACGGCAGGAATGGCTGCAAACAGCCCCATTGCGGTGGCGATTAACGCTTCAGCAATACCGGGAGCAACCATCGCCAAGGTGGCTTGCTGTACTTGCCCTAATGCAATAAAGGAATTCATAATTCCCCATACCGTACCAAATAATCCAATATAGGGACTAATCGAGCCGATTGTCGCTAACACCGGCAGACCTGTTTCTAACTCATCTATTTCTCTTGATAAAGTAACGCGCATGATGCGATGAGCACCTTCAGTGGTACTGTCGGCACTGCGCCCCGGCATCCGGTGTAAACGCGAAAACTCTTTAAAACCGCCATGAAATATTTTTTCCCCACCGGTAATTCGTTCAGTGCGGGCAGACGAGTCTTTGTATAAACGGCTTAAATCATGACCCGACCAGAAACGTTCTTCAAAAAGTTGTAATGCTTTTTGTGACGCCTTTAGTTTTTTTGTTCGTGAAAAAATCAATGTCCAGGAATAAATTGACATCCCAAGCAAAAGAAGCATTACAAATTTCACAAGCCAACTCGCTTGTAAAAAAAGACCTAAAAAAGACATATCAGCATGCACTGGCGATTACCTCAATAATTTCAGCCGGAATAGCTGCGGGTTTCATTTTCTGTAAATTAATACAGGCGATTAGAGTGTCAGCTTGGCATAGAAGTTCCCCATTTTCATGAAAAATTTCTTGTTTAAACCTTAAGCTGGCTTTTTTGTGATTGGTTATTTGTGTTTTCACATTCAGTAACGCATTAAAACGGGCAGGTTTAAGGCAATCCATATCCACTTTACGCACTACAAATGCAATATTTTTTTCTAATAAAAAGTCTTGTTCGATGTTAAGCTCACGTAAAAATTCAGAGCGCCCGCGCTCAAAAAATTTCAGATAATTTGCGTAATAAACGATACCACCGGCATCGGTATCTTCATAATAAATTCGTACTGTTAAGCTTGAAATGAACACACGGTTTTTCCATAAAAAATAATAAGGACTCAAACTACTATAAATATTACATTTTGTCGATTCATGTCAGATATTTAATTTAGCTGATCACAAAAAAGAGGCAATGATTGCCTCTTAAACTATTGTCTTTAAAAGTTATAAAATCACACCATGCTATTGAATATGAAAGTTAACAATACCCCCCAGGAAAAATACGGGGCGAATAGTATTTTCCACAGCCAATAACGAGGATAAAAGCCTATCCCATGGATAAACGCAGCACTTAATGCCAGCATCAGCATGGTTAAATAGCCGTGATCCAGTTGAGTTGAGCTGGTCGCTATATGATTAGGGTATATAAGCAGTAACCCGCTTAAAAATAACGCGAGCAAAAGTGAAAAAAACCGCGTTATTAACCACTGAAATGGACTGTGCAATATATCTATATAATAATTAAGAATGCTGATCTTCATCAAAACTGTCCGCCTTCTCATTTGCTTCAACTTGCTCATACCACAACCCATTGATAATACCTAATGAGCAAGCCAACAAAATCCCTAATATCCACGCGAAATACCACATAAAAAACCCTTATTATAATTATTAATATGCTGAATGTTTATTCTTAGCCATATATTCTTTGCCGATTCGACCAAACATTTTGAAATAACACCAACAGGTATAAAGTAAAATGATCGGCAAGAAAATAGCGGCGCAAAGGGTCATAATATTAAGCGTCATCTCGCTCGATACTGCATCCCAAACCGTTAAACTGAAATTGGGCTCAATGCTTGACGGCATAATGAAGGGGAACATACTAAAGGCAAAAGTCATTAATACACCCGCCTGGGTAACACTGCTAAAGAAAAAAGCAAAAGCATTACGGTTAAATTTACTGGCAACCCAAACCAAGATTGGAAATGACAAACCAATGACAGGCGCTGTGAGGGTCAGGGGATATTTGTCATAGTTAGCTAACCAGGCACCTGATTGCAGCTGAGCAGATTTTAGCAACGGGTTAGCCGGGCCGCTAAAATCTGCCAATGAAGTGATCACATAACCATCAATACCGTAAGCCACCCAAACCCCGGCCAATGCAAACAACAGCATTGCGATCGGCGCACAATATAATGAAACCAGACGTGCCCGTTGCTGCAGCACGCCTTCGGTTTTCATTTGCAGCCAGGTTGAGCCCTGTAAAACAAACAAGGTTAACGAGAACACCCCCACTAATAAGGCAAAGGGATTTAATAGATCCAAGAAACTGCCCTGGTAAGTTGAACGCAAGTATTCATCAAAGACAAAAGGGACACCCTGCAGCAAATTACCAAAAGCGACACCAAAAATGATCGGCGGTACAACTCCGCCGGTAAAAATCCCCCAATCCCAACTACTGCGCCAAAGCGGATCGCTGATTTTACTGCGGTAATCAAAGCCTACCGGGCGGAAGAACAGTGCAAACAAGGTCAGCATCATGGCGACATAAAAACCGGAAAAAGCAGTGGCATAAACTGTCGGCCAGGCAGCAAAGATAGCGCCGGCCGCCAGCACTAGCCAGACCTGATTACCTTCCCAATGCGGGGCAATGGTATTGATCATCATACGGCGTTCCTGATCGGTTTTACCGATAACAGGCAGCAGTGCACCCACCCCCATATCAAACCCATCGGTAATGACAAAACCTATCAGTAAGACACCTATCAGTAACCACCATATTAATTTTAATGTTTCGTAATCAAACATAAGAATCTCCTATCCTTGTTGGTTGTTTTCAGCTAACTGCTCGAAATGATATTTCCCCGTTTTAAGGCTGCTTGGCCCCAAACGGGCAAAGCGGAACATCAAGTACATCTCGATCACCAGTAAGACGGTATAGAATGCGGCAATAGACATAATACTGAAAATAAGCTTTTCGCTTGAAATACTTGATACTCCCATATGCGTTGGCAATATTTCAGCAATCGCCCAGGGCTGACGACCATATTCGGCAACAATCCATCCGGCCTCCATGGCTATCCAGGGTAACGGCAAACTGTAGAGAACAATTTTATGGAATATTTTATTTTTTCCGATGCGGTTGCGAGCGGATTGATAAAACGCAAATAAGAAGATAAATAACATCAACACACCGCAGCCGACCATGACTCTGAAGGACCAGAACATTGGCGCGACCCCGGGAATACTGTAATCAACGGCCAGCTGAATTTGCTCCTCTGTGGCATCAACAACATTCGGCGCATATTTTTTCAGCAGCAGTCCGTAACCTAAATCCGCTTTCACCTGTTCAAATGCCGCTATTTTTTCAGCGGATTTATCGCCGCCGCGCAAATCCGTCAAATGCCCGTAAGCAATCATGCCGTTGCGGATGCGTTCCTCATGCTGAACCATTAATTCTTTTAATCCGATGACCTGCTCATCGATTGAACGGGTCGCAATAATACCTAAAGCGTAGGGGATTTTAACTGCATAGTCGGTACGCTGCTCTTCCTGATTAGGAATGCCAAACAGGGTAAAAGAAGCGGGGGCCGGATGGGTTTCCCATTCGGACTCAATGGCGGCGAGCTTGACTTTCTGTACATCACCAACTTCATAGCCGCTTTCATCACCTAATACGATAGTTGATAAAATGCCGGCAGTACCAAAAGCCGCGGCAATAGCAAAAGAGCGCTTAGCAAAGGCCAGATCGCGCCCTTTCAGCAGATAATATGAGCTAATAGCCAATACAAACATGGCTCCGGTTACATAACCAGAGGCCACGGTATGCACAAATTTGACTTGTGCGACAGGGTTAAAAACCAGGTCAGCAAAACTGGTCATCTCCATGCGCATGGTGGTGTAGTTAAACTCAGCACCGACCGGATTCTGCATCCAGGCATTGGCGATTAAAATCCATAACGCCGACATACTTGAACCGAATGCCACCAAACAAGTGGCCCCCAGATGCTGTAATTTAGTCAGTCTGTCCCATCCAAAAAAGAATAAACCGACAAAGGTGGACTCTAAAAAGAAGGCCATCATGCCTTCAATCGCCAGGGGCGCACCGAACACATCACCCACATAATGCGAATAATAAGCCCAGTTAGTACCAAACTGGAACTCCATGGTTAACCCCGTGGTCACGCCAAGAGCGAAGTTAATACCAAAGAGTTTGCCCCAAAACTTAGTCATATCTTTGTAAACTGCTTTACCGGTCATCACATATAAGGATTCCATGATCAGCAACAACCACGCGAGCCCAAGCGTTAGGGGTACAAATAAAAAGTGATACATGGCGGTCATGGCAAATTGCAACCGCGATAAATCAACTATGTCATCCATCTCTTTCTCCTAGTAAATCGTTATTTAATATTGTTATTGTTCTGCAGCTGCGTTTGTTGCGAAGTGACTTCACCAAACAGATGATCTTCATTAAACGCAATAGGGTCTGAAAAATAGAAGTACTTAATAGTAAAAATAACAATGATTTTAATGATTAAAACCAGCGTTATTTCACGGATTAATGGAATTGAAAAGATGCCATCTTGCGGTAAATATTTTTTAATCATTTTCACATCCGAAAGATAAAACAATCAAGTTTTCAGTCTGATGTTAATAATCTGTTAACCACGGCAGCGTTCACCACCTGGATTTAACAAGCCTTTAACATCAAAGAGTTATGTGCTTAAAGTGCATTATTTATACTTATTAAATTGATTTAGATCAAGCTTTTATTTGTAACAAAAGGCTCCCTCAATGCTTTATTCAGATGCGTGATTGCTCTATAGATTGAAGAATGTTTTACCTTTCAAGGAGATACTGTAATGCAATGAAATAGCTCAACAGTCTTAAGCACTTTATGTTTATTGGATGCCGGAGATAGCAGTCAGTAAACGGGTAATGGTGATCGGCAGAAGAGAATATTGATCTTTTAATAAGAGGAATGAGTAGAAATCAACGGACATTAATCAGCAAAATAGTCTTTACTAACCTCCCCCTCTAAAGGGAGAGCTCAGTAAAGCGGCTTATCTTTTTCCGTCTTGTTGTCATTTGGTTACTTTGGTTTATCAAACCCAAAGTGTAAATAGGTTCTGTTGGTGGCAATGCGTCCGCGAGGCGTGCGCTGTAAAAATCCCTGTTGAATAAGGTAGGGCTCTAATACATCTTCAATGGTTTCTTTCTCTTCACCAATGGCAGCCGCTAAATTATCTAAGCCGACCGGACCGCCCATAAAGGTATCTAAAATCGCCATCAACAACTTTCTATCCATGTAATCAAAGCCTTCTTTATCAACTTCGAGCATATCCAGAGCGAGTTTAGCGACAGCATCATCAATAACAGTCGCTTTTTTGACCTGAGCATAATCCCGCACCCGACGTAATAAGCGATTGGCGATACGCGGTGTACCGCGAGAGCGCCGCGCAATCTCAATGGCGCCTGCTTCACTCATTTTCAGTTTGAAATGTCCGGCACTGCGTAAAACGATCCGCGTCAGTGAATTAATGTCGTAATATTCAAGACGCTGCACAATGCCAAAACGGTCTCTTAAAGGAGAAGTTAAGGATCCTGCCCGCGTGGTGGCGCCGATTAACGTAAATGCGGGCAGATCCAGTTTAATAGAGCGCGCAGCCGGCCCTTCTCCAATCATAATATCCAGCTGGTAATCTTCCATGGCAGGATATAAAATCTCCTCCACAACCGGACTTAATCTGTGTATTTCATCGATAAATAAGACATCATTTTCTTCAAGATTGGTTAACAAGGCCGCTAAATCACCGGCCTTTTCAAGAATAGGTCCAGATGTGGTTTTAATATTAACCTCAAGTTCATTGGCAACTATATGTGACAAGGTTGTTTTACCCAATCCGGGCGGACCAAAAATGAGTAAGTGATCTAATGCTTCATTACGTTGACGCGCGGCCTCAATAAAAATTTCCATCTGCTTATTAACTTGCGGCTGGCCTTCGTAATCGGCCAGAAATTTTGGACGGATGGCCCGATCAATAAAAGTTTCATCAATCTTTTGCGTGCCCGAAATCAGGCGATCTTCATCTATCATTTTTTACCTGACCTATCTTATGGTTATCATTTAAAGCATACTTTTTAATGAACTGCGAATTAATGCCTCACAATCCATACCTTCCTGATAAACCTGTTGGATAACCTTTTCCGCCATCGCAGGTTTGTACCCTAAACCCACCAGCGCGCTAATAGCTTCATCTTTAGCATTACCATTAGCCGCGCTATGGGAAAATTCGTTTTCGAAGACCATTTTGTCAGATTCAGGTGTTAATAAATCGGCACCCGTCCAGTTTTTGAGTCTGTCTTTCATTTCAACCACTAAACGCTCAGCGGTTTTTTTACCCACACCAGGCAATTTGACTAAAGTACTGACGGCATCATTATGAATACACTGCACAAATTGATTTGCTGACATACCAGACAAAATAGCCAGTGCTAACTTTGGGCCCACACCATTCACTTTAATTAATTCACGGAACATCGCACGTTCATGTTTATCAGCAAAACCGTATAATAGTTGGGCATCTTCACGCACCACAAAATGCGTATAAATAATCGCTTCTTGTCCGGCATCAGGTAAAGCATAAAAAGAGCTCATCGGTAATTGTACTTCGTAGCCTACGCCAGACACTTCTATTAACACTTCTGGCGGTTGCTTTTCTAATAACTCACCCCGTAATCGTCCAATCATCTCAAAATCCCAGTTAATAATGTAATGCTGCAAGCATAAAAAACAACTGAGTAAATATCCAGTATTATTTTACGGTAAATGGTTTGACAAAGTAAGGCCCTAACCACTTTTTAAGTTTATTCTCACAAGCAAACAAAAATATGCCTGCCCAGATAAAGATAAAAGTAATGATTTTCGCCAAGCTTAATTCCTCACCGTAAATGGACACGGCCATCACAAACATCATTGAGGGGGCAAGATATTGGAAAAATCCCAAGGTTGACAGTTTCAGGCGTAATGCCGCTTGTGCGAAAAAAAGAAGCGGCATCGCAGTCACAATACCGGCAAACATTAAAGAAAGATTTAACGACCAACTATTATTAAGCATATTCGCGTTTTGACCAGCAGCGACAAAAAACAGGTAATATAACGCCACGGGTAAGACTAATAATGTTTCAAAAAACAATCCTATTAGCGCTTCAATTTTAATTTTTTTACGTAATAAGCCATAAAACCCGAAAGTAACGGGCAATACTAAAGAAACCCAGGGTAAGCTGCCTACCTGTATAACTTGAATAACCACCCCAAGCAGTGCCAATGAGACTGCAATCCATTTCAGTCGGCTTAAGGCTTCATTCAAAAAAATCAAACCCAAAAGGACATTAATGAGCGGGTTGATAAAATACCCTAAACTGGCCTCTAACATCCGCCCATTATTTATCGCCCAAATAAAAATGCTCCAATTGACCGTAATTAATAAACTCGTGCAGGTTAAAAACAAAATACTTTTGGGGACTTTAAGGACAATCCGCGCTTTTCTCCATCCCCCCATAAAAGTGATCACAATGGCCGTAAACACCACCGACCAGATAACCCGGTGCGCCAGTACTTCATAAACGGGAATAAACTCAAGATACTTAAAATAGATGGGGGCAATGCCCCACAGGAGATAGGCACTAAGCGCATAGACAATACCAAGCTGCGTTTGAGAAAGATCTTTCATTGTTACCTCTAAGGAGAGTCGGGATAATAAAGTGTGTTAAAAGTAAGTTAGCGAAACCTGCCACGTACGGTTTTAGCAACCTGCCCGGACATTGCAACCAGCGTCTGGGCTGTATGGGCATGGCAGATTGCAACCGCCAGACCATCGGCAGCATCGGCCTGAGGTCTGCCTGAAAGATTTAAAATCTGCATCACCATCTGCTGGACTTGTTCTTTAGTGGCACCGCCACTGCCCGAAACAGCCTGCTTAATCTGCCGGGCTGAATATTCGCAGACATATAAATCAGCCTGAGTAGCGGCAACAATTGCGGCGCCGCGAGCCTGCCCGAGCTTTAAGGCAGAATCCGGATTTTTTGCCATAAAGACTTGTTCAATACCAAACTCAGCGGGTTGATACTGTTTGATAATTTCGCTGATACCTTTAAAAATCATATCCAGTTTGGGCGCGAGCGAATCGCCTTTAGTGCGGATACAACCGCTGGCGATATAAATACATTTACTGCCTTTTTGTTGAACAACACCATACCCGGTAATTCGTGAACCGGGATCTATACCAAGAATAATACTCACAGCAAGGCCTTAAAAGCAGATCGCAAAATATAACTAAAGGGCTTAAAGATGCGAATCAAAGAGATGAATAACAAGAAATCGATCACTGTACGCTTTGCCGTGAAATAGCGCAAAGCAAAATCACAAAACAATTTTAATTTTTTTATAGAAAGGGTTATGAACAGAGGTCACAATAGTTTTACCTCCCAAAACAGAGTGCGGAAAATTTTTATCAAAACGAGTAATTCTGTTGGGATCTCACGCAGAAGGATGATATGGCGCCGATACAGAAAGAGAGCATATTTAATGCTCTCTTTAGTCAGAAAATTTTCAGCCCTTAAAAATAATTACATTTTTTCTAATTTGCGTTCAATTTCTTTTATTTTACTTGCGACGACAGATTCCAAGTGTTTTAAATCATCCAATACCTGCACCTTCAATTCTTTCTCTTCTTTAATATGATCCGTAAGCGTGTCGAGCTCTTTGATAACATAACGCAGCGTACTATTAATTTCAGATACATTTCTAAATCCACTACCGCCATGATCATTACTTATTTTTTTTCTCTGCCTTGGAAATTTAAACTTAAGACTTTTGGCGAGAAACTGGCGCGAAGCCTTACGGAAATATATTTTTAGAATATCATTATCACCTTCTTGGCGAAGCGTATATTTGTCTATATTTTCATAATTTACAACGCCAATATTTTTTAAATTTGAGTACATAATAATTCCTTGAAAATGAGTGATGAACTTATGCAATACTGATTAAGTTGAATGAAGAATAATTAAACCATATTAATATTAGATTACAGTTTTAATAGCGCTCCTCAAAGTTTTCAATACACTAACTCTAAACTATTAGACATTGATTACATTCTTTCTATAAAAAATCAACTTATTGATATATTGCGTGTTTTTTTATTGCCTATAAACCCGGGTAATATAACAACCACAGCCATTTCGACTTACCATAAACAGTTCAGCCAGTGATGCCGACAACATGCGTTCCCCCTGAAATAAAGGCTTGTAGCCAGCCTTATTGATTCGACTTATTTTAGTTTCAGTCATAGACTTATTTCGGCTAACTTCCTATACCACTAGCAGCAAGTTCGCAAAACCTGATCTTAAGCGACACACACTATTTACCCGGCAACCTTTATCCCGGCAATAAAGTAATGAGGTTATTATGCTAACGCCCGAAGCCCCAGAAACAAATAAAATTCCCCCTATACCGCAGGAAGCCTTTGATTGGTACGACGAGTATGCCCATGGGTTAATGGACAGACGGACATTTATGAAGAAACTGTCGAGCTTGGTTGTAGCCGGTTTTTCAATGACTATGCTGACATCTGCATTAATACCGGATTATGCCCTTGCCGAACAGGTTTCTTTCAATGATCCGGACATAAAAGCCGAATATCTCGACTTTCCATCCCCTGAAGGCAATGGAGAAGGTCGTGGCTATCTAGTGACTCCCGCCGGGTTAACAGATAAAGCGCCCGTTGTGTTAATTATTCATGAAAATCGAGGACTTAACCCCTATATCAAAGATGTGGCACGACGACTGGCCAAAGTTGGCTTCATTGCATTTGCCCCGGATATATTGCATACATTAGGCGGTTATCCGGGCAATGATGAAGCAGGTAAACAGATGCAGAGCACCATGGATAAAGCTAAAATAGAGAAAGATTTTATCGCTGCGGCACTATTTATAAAATCACACCCTTCAGGAAATGGAAAGCTAGGCACTGTGGGCTTTTGTTTTGGCGGTTATATTGTCAATATGCTAGCCGCGACTATTCCCGAAAATGTAGATGCAAGCGTATCCTTTTACGGCCCCCCGGCAGCCAAAGCATTACGCAAAAATATTAAAGGCCCTTTAATGATTCAGCTTGCCGAACTGGACAAAAGAGTCAATGCAACCTGGCCTGAATATCAACAAGATTTAAAAGCACATAACATTGATTACGTCATGCATATCTATCCCAAAATGAATCACGGTTTTCATAATGACTCTACGGCACGCTATGATCCAGAAAATGCTGAACTTGCCTGGAAACGCAGCATTGATTTTTTTAAGAAACACCTTGCCTGAAAGCATTTATTAATCCAGATAAACAAGCTTACCTGTTATTCTGTGGCGTGGCATACCAGCTCACAAGACAGATTCAGGGTTAATACCAAATCCATTATTAAAGATCCGATTAAACGCAGAGAAATGGATTGAAGCAAGACCCTGATTGTGCTCCAAAGGATGTTGAACAGTCTCAGCCGGCGCAAAACAGTGGTTCTGCTATGACTTGTCAGCGACAACGCACTTAGATAGGAAACAAAATGAAAGAGACTCAGCTCAATGAAATTAAACATCCGGTCAACATCCACCAGCATTACCATGCGCACATCTATTTCGACCAGCAAACATTAGATTTTGCAACCAGCCTGTGCCAGCAAGTGAGTGAATGTTTTGACCTTAAGATTGGCAGAATACATCAAAAGACTGTCGGCCCTCACCCCAAGTGGAGCTGTCAAATATCATTTACTGATCAGGATTTTGATAAACTCATTCCCTGGCTTGATGCGCATCGAAATGGACTGACCGTTTTCGTGCATGCAAATACCGGTGATAATCTTAAGGATCATACCGAATATGCTTACTGGTTAGGGGAGAGCGTTAAGCTTAACCTCGCTTTCTTTCAGTCTTAAGCACACAGCTTTGGGGCTATATTGAGTATGCTTACTGGTTAGGGGAGAGCGTTAAGCTTAATCTATCTTTCTTTTTTGCAACAGTAAACGCACAGCATTGGCGCCATAAAGTTCCCTTACATCACCTTCCCCCTCTGGAGATTAATCATCTAATTTTGTGAGTCACTTGGCAAATGAATGAAAGCCTAATAATAAAAAATTAGGTAATGTATACTCTAGGTTCATAAGTTCAGGAGATAATAATGAGTCATCATCGGCGCGTAACACTGCTGCTTATTTTCTTCTATTTTTTAACCCTTATTCTGTCCGTGAATTGGTTATGGCAATTTAGTTATGAACGTCTTGTTAGCACCAATCAGGAACAACTTGAACGCTTCAGCCGTCACCTGGAAAATCAACTTGAACGTTTTGTTTATATCCCTCAACTATTATCCCGGCAAGGGATAATAGTTGAGACCTTAAAAGCGGACGATAACTCGGCTCAACGTGATATCACTAACCACCATCTGGAGTCGATTAATGAAATTATCGGCGCGTCGGATACTTACCTTCTCGATGCCAGCGGCACAACAATTGCAGCAAGCAACTGGTCAAAAAGCATCTCTTTTATTGGTCATAATTTTGCTTTTCGCCCCTACTTTCAACAGGCGATGAATGATCAGCGCGGACATTATTTTGCACTCGGCTCAACTTCCGGCCAGCGCGGTTATTATTTTTCCTATCCGGTAAAATACGCCGCTGAAATTTTAGGCGTAGTGGTCATAAAAATGGATCTTTCTTCAATAGAAAAAGATTGGTCCGGCAAAGCGCAGCATTTTATGGTGACA
>DATBNI010000491.1:0-3202 GCA_036554425.1 Psychromonas sp. | reverse complement strand
GTGAATATTCCCGTTAACGAACGTGTGAAAATCGCGTTATTCTGTAATGTCACAGAAAAATCTGTCATTTTATTACGCGATGTAGATTCTATCTATAAAATTCCTGCTCTGTTAAAAGCACAGGGCCTTGATGAGATTTGTGTGAAACGTTTTGGTCTTGACTGCCCCGAGGCTGACTTAAGCGAATGGGCACAAGTGGTTTCTGAAGAAGCGAACACCTCAAATGAAGTTGTCATTGGCATGGTGGGTAAATACATTGAACTGCCGGATGCCTACAAATCTGTCAATGAAGCGCTTAAACACGGCGGGCTGAAAAATGCGGCGTCTGTAAAAATAAAATACATCGACTCGCAGGATGTTGAAGTGAGAGGTGTCTCTATCTTAGAAGGTGTCGATGCGATTTTAGTACCGGGCGGCTTTGGTGAGCGCGGTGTTGAAGGTAAAATTCTCGCGGCTCAATATGCACGTGAAAACAAAATACCCTATTTAGGTATCTGTTTAGGCATGCAGGTTGCAATTATTGAGTTTGCACGCAATGTCGCAGGCCTTAAAAATGCACATTCAACGGAATTCGAGCTTAATTGTGAACAACCAGTTGTTGGCTTGATCACCGAGTGGATTGATAAATCAGGCGAAGTTGAACAACGTACAGAAAATTCTGATTTAGGAGGGACTATGCGCGTAGGTGCACAGCTTTGCCATCTTAAAAAAGGCTCTAAAGTGTTTGATATGTACGGCACTAAAGAAATATTCGAACGCCACCGTCATCGTTATGAGGTCAATAATAATTTATTACCTATTTTAGAAAAAGCGGGGCTGGCTGTTACTGGTTTATCTGAAGATAAAAAATTAGTCGAAATTATTGAGATCCCAAATCATCCCTGGTTCGTTGCTGCTCAATTCCACCCTGAGTTCACATCGACACCGAGAGACGGGCACCCTTTATTTAAAGGCTTTATAAAATCTGCGATAGATCATCAACAAGGCCGATTTTCATAGTTTTTGTTGACCAGATCACTTTTTTTTGTTAAAAAATGACGCATTAAAGTGATTTGGAATTATATAACCAGTTTTTAAACTTATTTTTAATACAATTAAAGGAACAATTATGTCTACTATCGTAAAAGTACTTGGTCGCGAAATAATGGATTCACGTGGTAACCCAACTGTTGAAGCTGAAGTACACTTAGCTGACGGCTCAATCGGTATGGCTGCAGCACCTTCTGGCGCATCTACCGGTTCTCGTGAAGCATTAGAATTGCGTGACGGTGATAAAGCGCGTTACTTAGGTAAAGGTGTTCTTAAAGCTGTTGCCGCTGTTAATGGTCCAATCGCTGAAGCCTTAATGGGTAAAGATGCAGTTAAACAAGCTGAACTTGACCAAATCATGATCGATTTAGATGGTACTGAAAACAAAGCTAAATTTGGCGCAAACGCTATCCTGGCTGTTTCTCTGGCAGCGGCTAAAGCGGCAGCAGTATCGAAAAAAGTTCCTCTGTACGCACATATCGCTGACCTTAACGGCACTCCTGGCGTTTACTCTATGCCGCTTCCAATGATGAATATCATCAATGGTGGCGAACATGCTGATAACTCAGTTGATATCCAAGAATTCATGATTCAGCCTGTTGGCGCATCTACCTTCCGTGAAGGTCTGCGTATGGGGGCTGAAGTATTCCACAGCCTGGCTAAAGTGCTTAAGGCTGGCGGTCACAGTACCGCTGTTGGTGATGAAGGCGGTTTCGCGCCAAACCTTGAGTCTAACGCTGCTGCACTTGCTGCAATCAAAGTTGCTGTTGCAAACGCAGGTTACGAACTGGGTAAAGACATCACTTTAGCAATGGATTGTGCTGCATCTGAGTTTTACAACAAAGAAACTGGTATGTACGAACTTAAAGGTGAAGGCAAAACATTCACCTCTGAAGAGTTCAACTACTTCCTTGAAGATCTTGTTAATCAATACCCTATCGTTTCTATCGAAGATGGTCTTGACGAGTCTGATTGGGCTGGTTTCAAACACCAAACTGAACTACTAGGTGATAAAATTCAGCTAGTAGGTGACGATTTATTCGTTACAAACACTAAGATTCTTGCTCGTGGAATTAAAGAAGGTATTACTAACTCTATCTTAATTAAATTCAACCAAATCGGCTCTTTAACTGAAACTTTGGCTGCTATTAAAATGGCTAAAGATGCCGGCTTTACTGCTGTTATCTCTCACCGTTCTGGCGAAACTGAAGATTCAACAATTGCAGATCTTGCTGTTGGTACTGCTGCTGGCCAAATCAAAACGGGTTCATTAAGCCGCAGTGACCGTGTAGCTAAATACAACCAACTTCTACGTATTGAAGAAGCTCTGGGCGCTAAAGCACCTTACAAAGGTCTTAAAGAAGTTAAAGGTACTTTTAACTTCTAAT
The DNA here is from genome assembly GCA_036554425.1 of Psychromonas sp. Lineage (GTDB taxonomy): Bacteria > Pseudomonadota > Gammaproteobacteria > Enterobacterales > Psychromonadaceae > Psychromonas. The sequence goes on along the minus strand of DATBNI010000491.1, from coordinate 785 downwards.
TCAAATTGATTCTGTTTGAATAATAATCCTCACTTCGGTGGGGATTTTTTTTGCCCCGATTTAAATTGGTTATAGTGAACTGCATTAATCTTACCGGTAGAAATAAATATTCTATTAATAGGCCTGTGAAAATTTCGGGGTTAGATTATTTATTAGCGAAAGGATAAAGAGTAGACTACCCCTGCTTTAAAGATAAATGTAACTGTAGATATTGTTGTAGGAAATGAGTATGGAATTATTAGTAGAAGTATTAGGTTGGACGAGCGTCTTTTTTTATATCTTATTATTGATTTTTAATGGAATGAAAAGTATGCGTCTTGCTTCTTTTCTTTCTGTTGCTAATGATGTCCTTTGGGGATTTCTAATCGGTGTTATGCCTAAGGTGCTACTGAACTTAGTCGTTGGTGGTGTTACTTTATATCGTTATGCTTGTGATTTTACTAATACCCCTAAAAAACTCATTAACCTGCTGTTAATACTGATGTTGGTTGGTATTGCTTATTTTGCCAATTTTGCAGTTAACAGTTATTTGGCAAATCCCTCTTTTGGATTGTTATTAACTTGGGTCGATTTCACGCTAATATTAACCGCATTAAGCATGAAACGACTGCGCTTCTTTCAAATTTTGATGCTCAGCTCGGCATTCGTTGGAGGTTATGCCTATTACCTTCTTGGTATTGAGCAGATGGTGGTGATTAAAATAATTGTCGGTATGCTGACGGGTTATAAACTTTTTATTCACCCGGTTTTTCCTCAGCTTGAAAACAAGCTGTTATTCTGGAAAG
>DATBNI010000475.1:0-4052 GCA_036554425.1 Psychromonas sp. | reverse complement strand
TTTAGCTTGATCATCCAGTAAACGAAAATGGCTTAAAAATTCATTGTAATTCGCCGCCAGTACGCGGCGGATATTAAAGGGCCCTTTGGTTAACACGTATTGCATATATCGTCTCGCCGCATTTATTTCTTGATCGCAGTAGAGATCAACATAAACCCAACTGCTGTTGGGATCATTAGCCACCAAAAGGCGATAATTTTCAGTTTGATTAGCAAATTCAGGCAAAGTGGTGACATTCACCTGCACCACGTCCAGACAATTAATATGGGTTGATTGTGCATTAAGCGCATGTTCGGTTAACGGGCTGTTTATGTTCTCCAGCGCGAATTCTTTTTGCCGCAGTTGATTGAGTACGTGGGTCATGGCCTGCGGGGATATCTCCGCACTAAAAACCAGATTGGATTGATTTTCTTCAATATCCACAACCACGTGCACCAAATCATTTTGAGCATGGTCGCTAGCATCCATATCGGCTAAACGGGACACACCATGACGTTTTAAACAACGCTGTAAACCCGCACGCGAGACGTTCTCGTTAATAAAGGTTTTGCACACAGCCAATAGCTGATCCAGTGACAGCAGCAAACGGGTGCGCAGTTGTACAACAACGTATTCCTGGGCGATGCTTAAGGTGGTATTTAATTGCTTGGGGGTATGAGGAAGATCGGCACAATTCTCACGTTTACGCCATTTACGTACGGTAGATTCAGAAATATTTAACAGTCGAGATAATTTTGCAGTAGGCAAATCAGATTCGTATATAAAGGTACGCATCTCTTCCGTGGTGGTTGCGTTTTTATGTTGTTTAGACATTAAAAAGAGTTCATTCCGTGACCAATTAATTGTATGTGGCAAGAATGACAATATACACAGGTATCAGCCCCTTAACAATCAACCGATACTAAATAGTTTTTATGCCTAAAAATCAAGCCAATAAATGCTTGATTAACCGGGACAATTCACAGCAACTGCAACAGTTAAATATTAATTAACTCCTTGTTCGAATATACTGAGCTTAAAAATCAATTATAATGGACTGCGTTTTACTATAAAGAGAGCACATGGAAAAATTGTTAAATAATGCCAAATGGCAAAAACAAGATTTGGTTTTTATTAGTGCCGCCATTTTATGTTTATCACCGATCATTTCGTCCCCCATCGCATTACTGCTTGGCTTTACACTGGCCATGCTCGGATTAGTCCCCAAACAGATCAACCTGAATTTGTTAACCAAAAACCTATTAGCCTATTCGATAATAGGGTTAGGATTTGGCATTCATTTAGATCAAGCCATTACGGCCAGCAAAGATGCATTGGGTCTGATTATAGTGTCGCTATTGAGTACCTTAATCCTTGGCTGGCTGCTGACTAAACGCTTAGGAATCAATCCCAAAACCGGTTATTTAATTGCATCCGGCACGGCAATTTGTGGCGGTAGTGCCATTGCGGCCGTCGCGCCGGCAATCGATGCGACAGAGGATCAAACATCCATTGCACTGGCCACTATTTTTATGCTTAATTCAGTCGCATTATTTTTATTCCCCTTTATCGGTCATTTATTGAGTATGACGCAACATGCCTTTGGGGTTTGGTGCGCGATCGCAATCCATGATACCTCGTCTGTGGTTGGGGCTGCATCTGCCTATGGTGATCAGGCCTTGTTAACCGCGACCACCCTAAAATTAGCACGCGCATTATGGATTATTCCCGTTGCATTTATCAGCGCCCTGCTTTTTAAAGGAGATAATAAGAAAATCACCGTGCCGCATTTTATTTTATTCTATTGCCTGTCTATGCTGCTCGCTTATTATTTACCGCAATTTGCAGCTTTATATGAAGCTGTTTTTTCAGTTTCAAAACGTTTTCTGGTGCTGAGTTTATTTTTAATCGGATCTGCCATTAGCTTTGATAAAATTAGAGATGCAGGGGCTAAGCCCATGATTTTAGGCATTCTTCTTTGGATAATAACCGCAACCGGCTCACTGTCTTATATTCAGTTAGTGATCTAAAAGGTCACAGCTTGTGTCTTTTAACAAAAAAGTTCGTCAGCAGACGCTAGTATTTTTTATTATTCTTTAGCATCGTTTTTTTGAAAAAACAATATAAAGCAGAGCAAGACAAAAGCACCAAGATCAAACAAGGTCGACAGTAAACCCGTGCTTATAATTGAACATGCGATACAAAATAAAATGATGATAATAAGTAAATTTTTAGACAGCATCTGAACTCCTTTAGTGCGTATATTATCTTTCTAGCTGTTATTACAAAGGAAATACTAAAAGGATCTAAGTCATAACCGAACTATACCCCAACAACCCGAAGATGCCGATTCCGCGTTATTCCCTTTCCAAGCGTTATAACATAAATAGCTTTCGTGTTAGTCTGCGAAGAACAAGCTGTAAGGTTTCGCCGGCAATAATATTTTTATGCTCAGACTGGTCATAATTATCAATAAGCTATTTTTCTTAATCCCTTCCTTTTTCTCTGTCGGATAATATTTCTCTCTATGCTTAAGTTTAAAAAGAACATCTGGTTACTCTTTTATTTGATTGTATTTATCGGAACGACTCTGCTTGCCATTGCTGTTTACCAGAAATATGATGAGATTTTACAGAGCACAAAAAACGAACAGAAACATAATATCCAACTGTACCACGATCGCCTGGATACATTGTTCAGGGAGCAGGAGATACTGCAGAATGTGCTTGCCAATACATACTTAAATAATCCCTATTTTAATAATGACACATTTAATACCTTACTGGATCTTAATCCGCTTTTGCTTGGCCTCATTATTGTTTCTAAAGAGGGAGATCTGCAATTCTCAAGTTTTACTGAGCTGCGCTTACCTGACCTGCTGCGGGACAAAAATACGCAGCAATGGTTTCAGGAGGCCCTTGATACCGAGCAAATGGTCATTGGTAAAGCCTACTTATTAGAAAGTAGTCATAAATGGATTCTGCCCGTCAGAAAAAAAATCATTGATGCCAATGGCAATATTGTCGCAGTCATATCAACCGCATTGGATTTAACTATGCTTCACATGAGCTGGGATGATATGGACAATACCGTGCAGGTGACTTTAGATAATGGTGTTTTTCCTATTTTACGTGGCGGTTTAAAAATCGGTGAATATGCCCAGTACTACAATAATTCATTGCCCGGCATGCATCTTTTGGGTCAAGATCTCAGCCGGTTAAAGGCGCAATTAAGCGCGCAAAACACCTCCTATTTAGCGCCTATGATCCAAAACGATGAAGATTCTCCAGTGGGAAAAGTGATCTATACGCTCAGGTACAATTCCCGTTATCGTTTTTGGACTTCAGCTGAAACCCCTTACCAAATGGTACTGCAGAAACTCTATCAGCAGGGGTTTTACTATTTTATTTTTTACCTGCTGCTGATTGTCACTCTATTCAGTCTGTTTCGCTGGCTGATTAAAAATGAAATAAAAAAAATAGATGAGCTTACCTATAATGCGGAACATGATGCGCTCACTGGACTTGCAAACCATACCGTAATCAATAAACATTTTACCGAGATGCAAAAGGGTAAAAAAACCCCTTTTGCCCTTTTATATTTGAAGTTGGACAACTTCAATAATATTAATAAGGCCTTTGGACACCGTTATGGTCATATTATTCTAACCCAGGTAGCAAAGCGTATTTTACAAAGCTTAGTGCCCTGCAGTGAGCATTCAGTACAGAGGAAAAAGCTTTTTTGCCCTAAGACGGGAAAACCTTGCCTAGTGGGTCTTAACACGCTCGCCACCCGTTACAGCGGTGACGAATTTGTCATTTTTATTGAATCAGACAATAGAAATGAAATTGCAGAATGTGCCAAGTTAATACTCAATAATATCGCCCTGCCCTACGTGACCAATAGAAACGAATTTAAAGTCAGCGCCTCGATCGGTATAGCGTTCTTTCCAGCAGATGCTTTCGAGATTGAAACCCTGTTAAGTTATGCTGACAGCAGTATTGAAATAGCGCAGAAAAGAAGAAACCAATACCAGTTTTTTTCCCAAAATAATCATAGTCAGCTCACCCGTA
>DATBNI010000461.1:0-3854 GCA_036554425.1 Psychromonas sp. | reverse complement strand
ATCGCCTTGAATATTAAAACGTAAGTTTGGTCCGGCACAAAATAATGAGGCACTTAACAGCGCCAGCTTATCCGGATAATGCAGGGTCAAGTTAAAATAATCAATATTGGTCGCGCCTTCTCTCATCATTTTACATTGTGCCGTGATGGCTTCAGGTAAGCCGAAGAGTTGTAATGCCTGGTCAATTAAATGCGGGCCTAAATCGAACAATATGCCGCCGCCATCTTGGGCGTTTTCACGCCAGCGTTGGCGAAGGCTGGGTCTGAAACGGTCAAAGTGGGATTCAAAATGTTTAATATTACCCAGTGCGTTTTCTGCAATTAGTTTTTTAACAGTAACAAAATCACCATCCCAGCGGCGGTTGTGGTAGACGCTTAATATTAAGCCTTTTTCTTTTGCCAGGGCGATCAGGGTATGACCATCTTCCACTTTAGTCACAAAGGGTTTTTCTAATATCACATGTTTATTATTTTCCAGTGCCAATTTAGCCAGTGAAAAATGCACCTCGTTGGGGGCCGTAATAATAACTAACTGAGCATCACTTTTTTGCAGCATCTCCTCAGCCGTTAAATAATGCGCCGCATTCGGCCAATCTTGCTTCACTGCGTCAATTTGACTGCTGCTGATTGCCGATACTTCAAACTCTGGCAGCGTATCGATAAAAGGAAGGTGGAATGTTTTTGCAGAGAAACCATATCCGACTATGGCTGTTTTAATCACACTGGTATTGATTTTATTGCTCATTGTTGTTCCCTTTATTGATTTTTTTGGGCACCTGCGCTGCGTATGGTACAAGGCTCTGTACTCTATATTGAACCGCCACCACGGATTTTTGGTTAAATAAGAATGACAATATCATGCAAAAATATCTTGTTGTAGAATTTAATTGCGATTTTTTGACATGGCAGATTTAGCCGTATTTATTTTAATATAAAAAGGTAAAAAATGAGTCTGCAAGACTTTCGCTACGGGCGTCTTTGAGCAAAGTAGTCGAATCCTTTACAGAATATATTTATGACTTTTTGGAGAGTGACAACAGCTCAACTTTTACGCATTACTAATTAAGCAGAGCCGATTAAGCTCAGATTTAGTTCAATATATTTACCTCATCAACAATATGTAATGGATGACGCGTCTTTAAAAAAGACTTTGATGGCTTATCCCTGCGCGTGCTTGATGTGAGCAAACTTTCTATTTTGATTGATTTGTAAGCAGTTGAGCAGCTTTGTTCGTTTAAACGGGGTTAAGCACTTGTACTCGCTAAAAAGTGCTATAGAATACGCCGCACTTACTTAATTAAATTTAAGTAACTGCCCGGATGGTGGAATCGGTAGACACAAGGGATTTAAAATCCCTCGCCTTATGGGTGTGCGAGTTCAAGTCTCGCTCCGGGCACCAAATTGTTAAAAAAAGCAGCTATTTAGCTGCTTTTTTTATGCCTGAAATAAAAACATCTGCCGCCAAAACAACATAGCTTGGCCTATTGGTAAAATAATAATCAATATTTCCCCAATAATCTTTTATACTGTCTTCTATTCTAATTTTGCTGGAAAAATCATGAGTGCTTACCTGATCCTTTTTGCAATCGTTGCTGTTATCTACTTTGTGCTAGTCCGCAATAAGCCTGCCCCAAAAAGCGATTGGGAGAAGCTGCCGCAGTTAAATGAGTATAAAAAACTTAAAAAATCAGCCAATGCGGATAATCAACCCTGCTGCCATTTTTGCGCTAATAGCGAAATAAATAAACGCTTATTACAGTCCAAGAAAGAAAATCCTGATAATACAAAGTACTACCATGCCTGCGCTGCTTGCAGAAGAGTGTTGTGGCGAAGTGTTGCTGTCGAAACCGGAAAAACAACAGAGCAGCCATAGGGTTGTTAACAGATGATTTATTACTTCGATCTGTTTTATTTGTCCAACAGCGCCATTTTTACTTTGCTCAGGATTTAATGCTTACAGCATAGTTCGATAGTCATTTTAGCTATTGCCCTAACGGGCTTGCCAATAGCTGCCCAAGGTGGGTTTTAAAAATTAATACAGGATAATATTGTGGATACAAATAGCGAAATACGGCTCAATAAATTTATCAGTGATTCCGGCTTTTGTTCACGCCGGGAAGCGGATAAGTTGATTGAGCAAAGCCGGGTGAAAATAAATGGGCAGATACCTGAGTTAGGCACAAAAGTGCAGCCCGGTGACCTGGTGCTTGTCGACGGCAAGCGAATTAACGCCAGTGCTAAGGATAAATTGGATCGTATCTATATCGCCTATAATAAACCAATAGGTATTACCTGCACGACAGAGCGTCATATTCACGGCAATATTATTGACGCTATTGGCCATAAAAAACGCATTTTCCCAATTGGACGGCTAGATAAACCCTCTGAAGGTTTAATCTTTCTAACCAGTGATGGTGATATAGTCAATAAAATATTACGCGCTGAAAATGCCCACGATAAAGAATATCTGGTCACCGTTGATAAACCCTTAAGTGAACGATTTGTTGAGCGTATGCAGCGTGGCGTCCCTATCCTTGACACTATAACCAAACCTTGCAAAGTAAAAGTAGACAGCCGCTTTGTCTTTCGTATTGTCCTTACTCAGGGGTTAAACCGCCAGATCCGGCGTATGTGTGAATACTTAGGTTATGAAGTGCTTAAATTAAAACGCACCCGCATTATGAAAGTAGAATTAGATCATTTAAAACCGGGCCAATGGCGTAATTTAACCAATACTGAATTGGCTGAAATAAACCAGGCGGTTTCTTCTTCGTCAAAGACGGCTAGTGAGACTGAACCTGAAAAAGCCGAAAGAAAATCCCCGCAATCTGAGGTCAGAAAAAAATCAACCGGCGTAAATAAGAGTCAGCAGCCGGCAAAGAAAATTTTCGTGAATAAAAACACTAGAAATACAACAACTCAACCAGCAAAGGTAAAAGCCACCTTGAAGTTAAAACGTAAATGAATCTCAGTGAATTTGATTTAATAGACAGCTATTTCAAGCGCAGCACTGAGGTTCAAAACAGTGGGGTTGCCTTAGGGATAGGTGATGATTGCGCTATTTTGGATATTCCAGATGGTTACCAGCTGGCCGTCAGCACCGACAGTTTAGTCTGCGGGGTACATTTTTTTGAGGATGTTGACCCATACCGGTTAGGTTATAAGGCCCTTGCCGTTAACCTGAGCGATCTGGCTGCGATGGGGGCCTTGCCTAAATGGGTTTCCCTCGCTATTACTTTACCTGATGGCGCTATGGTTAATAATAATCCCGACTGGTTAGCTGAATTTACCCGCGGATTTTTTGCATTAGCCGATAAATTCGACGTGGTGCTGGTGGGGGGGGATACAACCAAAGGACCCTTATCGATCACTGTTTCTGTGAAAGGTATTGTGCCACGAGGTTCAGCACTGCAGCGTAATAAAGCTAAATCAGGCGATCTGATCTGTGTTTCAAATCATTTAGGAGATGGCGCTTTAGGCTTGGCGGTTAAATTAAAGGAGCTAAGGGTGGTACATTCCCAGTACTTTGTGGATGCCTTGGAGCTTACGGAAGCGCGTGTTGATCTCGGTATTTTGCTGCGCGGTTTAGCATCAAGCTGTATCGATATCTCCGATGGTTTAACCCAGGATCTTACCCATATTTTAAAAGCGTCCCATTGCTGTGCAAAAATTGCGGTAGAATCCTTACCCTTGTCAGAAATGATGCAGCAAGAAGTTAATTTAGGAAAGCTCAGCGAGGATAAAGCAGTGCAATACGCATTAACAGGCGGGGACGATTACGAGTTATTATTTACTATCAGTGAAAATAACTTAATAGCATTGAAGCAGATAATGGCGCAAAAAAAACAGCGCATA
>DATBNI010000452.1:0-2876 GCA_036554425.1 Psychromonas sp. | reverse complement strand
TGTATTTTTTAGCTATCTTGGCAAACTCGGAAATATGCAGCGATTGCAATGTGCCGCCGCGATAACCTGTAGAGACGCCTATTGATGAACCATTACTAAAAACGTAGCCGTTATCTTTGTCGTTAACTGGAGTTGGGAATTCATACCCAAGATGAAGCTCAAGCATCTTTATCATAGATGGCTTAATGTTTTGGTATGCAAACCTAATTTTATTTCTGTAAATCTCTTTTGAGTCCTTTTCTGAGTGAGCTATACATCCAGCTGAGTAGTTCTTTTTGAATAGGCATGTATCTAGGTCGTGAATCATACGAAACGTCGTAAAGCCAAGCTGTCTGGCTTTTAAAATCACATCGTTTTGATGTGAATTGCGGTAATACTCCCTTTGGGCAGTATTGGGAGAGAATAAAACCTTGTTGCCATCTTTATCTTTAATGTAGTACATAGTGCTAAGTCTAAACCACTTGTACCTCAATGCTTGAGTCCACTCCTTCTTTGTTATTCTTTTCGACCTGTACTTTTCTATAAACAGTTCAGACTCTTCTACCTCGTATTTTTTATCCATCATAAGCAGTCCAGCCTTTACAGCTTTTATTCTTTCCAGTGACAACTTTGTGAAAATTTGCTTTGTTCAATCCATGCTCCCTGCAAAATTTCGCCATATTAGTAAAGTGAAAAACCTTACTTTCCGGGCTAACTGCTGAGAATGATTTCTGGTGTGCTGCTGCTATATTTTCATCAGCAGTTAAGAATAGGCAAGCATCAGGCGAGTACTCCCTATTACCTTTTAATTTTACATCTTTATCCAAATGGTACTTGCCGCCATCATTTGGATGATTTTCATAAAACCACTTAGCAAAGTTTTGGAAGTTATGCCATTCAAGACAAACTGTGCAATCCGTGTACAGGTGCGAGTGTATATAGTTTTTATCGTAACACCTACCAAGCATTCTCTGCCATGATAGATAAGCCTCGTTATTTTTGCCATTATTGCTAGTTGTGTATTCCCCATCCCCTATAAAGCCAACACCGTGTACAGATGGTGCAATTTTGTCCTTGACGCTTCCTTTTCTTATGCTGTCAAACCTTACTTTCGTCTCATAACCTGTGTCATTAAATCTGATATCAACAGATTTTGAGCTAACTATATTTAAAACAACGAAACTTCCGTACCTTAAACTTTTGTACGATTTACCTTGAATAATATCCACAAAAAAAGATCCATGTATTAATGAGCCTTCATTATAACAACAAGCTTAACTACTAACAAATTTAAATTTGCTAGTTGTCATCTATCACATCATCAAGTAGCGAATCAAAATCATCTGATAAAGTTACAACCTGCTCTGTCTTATCACGCCACTGAGCTGGCTGTCTATTCTTGAGCCAAAATATGGCAGCAGTTGGATCTGGTGCGTAATGTTTTACAACATCTTTTTCATCAGTTATCTTTCCCTCATAAGAAACGATTTTTGTTTCTGCGTGAGAGTATCCAAGCGCTCTTTGGTACAGTGAACTGGCAACCTCTGCATCAGCAATGGCCTTACCCCTTTTTATGGACGCCAGAAACTGAGGGTGCTCTTTCTTCCATGTGTTTATAGTTGTGACACAAACATCAAAGAAATCAGCGAGCCTTTCATCAGTGGCACCTAATAAACAAAACTTGTATGCAAGCTCCCCATACTCATCTTTGTACTTTGTTGGCCTTCCGCCTGAGTTAACCTCACCCATAATCAATCCTCTGTTAAATAAATTCATTATAGCATTGTATCGCGCATAAAAAAGCCCTCGGAGAATGTGAGGGCTTTTTGTTTCATGAAATCAGATAACTCTTAACTGTACTTAGAAACTTTAATGGTTGATTAAAGTTGGTAGTTTCACCCTATCTCACGACAGTGCTTAGCAATGCTATATAACGCCATAGCTACGAGATAATTACCACCTCACTTATTAAGATTGGTATATCCAGGCACGGTACGATACCCGCCAACTTATTTCGCATCCGCTGGATAGTCAATCCTCACCGTACTTTTTGCCTTTCCTGTGTCTTTACGTGCTAACTACTGCACAATTTAATATTAGCACAACTACCAATGGTGTAAACCTGTTTTTAACTGGTCGGAGTGGTTGATTTTAAGCAATAAAAAAGCCGCATTTAAGCGGCTTAATTAATATTAAACTATTAACCCTCTACCATTTCAAAATACTCATCTTCGCCCATCAATTCACACATTTTAGATTCAACGTCAACAATGTGATGATGCTCATCCATGATTAATGCGAAAGCTTTTAGTTTTTCTAAGTCGCCGCATTCCTCAAACTGCTGCTTAACAATTGGATGATGGTCAAACTTACGGCCAACACCAGTCTCTTCAATGATTTTCCCCATTGATTCTGCGTTAAATCCGTTATCGATAATGAATTGAATTGTATCTAACATTTTAATCACCTTTACTTAATGTGGGTTAGCGCCCTTTGACCTAACCTCTGAAACCAATATTAATATGGGCGCACCCATAAAGCAAGTGTTTTTATTAAAAAATTAAATTTATTTTAAACTTTCATCTAGCAATTTAAATGCCTTAATTAACGCCGCTTCACGGGTGCCGCCAAAGCGGGATATAACCGCATCGATGGCCGCTTTTTTATCTGCCGCGCTGACTTTTTCGCTGTCACTAAAGCGAACGGCACTAAAAGTGGGTGTACCTTTGCGCTTAGCGCTACGGTTTAATTCCGCGCGTTGTTGAGGTGTGAGTTTTTCAGTCATGTTTAACCTTTAAAATTACTATAAGCTTGCAAATTTAAACCCTCTTGATTTTCATCATCAATATTTATAATGCCGCGCTCAATCAGAACGTCTTTTAGCCTGCTGGCTATAT
>DATBNI010000050.1:0-1627 GCA_036554425.1 Psychromonas sp. | reverse complement strand
ACCGCATCTGCTTTTATGTGTTGCCGTTTCCATTTCTACTCTCCTATTTACTTCGCTGTAATGCACGCTAAATACCATTTATTTTCAAATTTAGATATTGCGCGATTTTTGAATGTTGGTGTGGCCCAGTAATTAACAGAGTACGCTTCTATTATTTGATCACGAACTAGGTTATAAAAATCTCCATTGTCTTTGTCATTCGCCTGCATCATCTTAACCATGCTTACACCACCCTGGCGATCTTTCATTATCTTATGCGCGTATTCTGCAACAATTGGGCAAGTGTCTTCTTGCGCTGTTAGTGATGGTGATAAAAATGATGCTGCGATTAATGCCGATGCTAATAATGTGTTCTTCATTTCATACTCCTTGTTTAATTAATATGTAAACCACTGCTGCCGCTCTTAGTGGATTTGATGATATAGATGTCATATCGCAATTGATACTTGTCGATGCACTCCATAGTGTCGTATTCCAACCTTGCGGAGTCATTGCTATTTTGTATCTATGAATCAATGGACCCATGTCTGACCAGTTGTTGCAGTAGTCTGGCATATTGTAATCATGCTTCATTTGCTCACTAACGCCGCTGTAATCCATGCCGTTTAATTCTGCTGCAATCTTATTAATCTCAAAGTCGCTCATTTCCTCAAGCTGCTCTTGCGTATATTTTATTACGTTAGTCATAAGTCACCCCGTTTATTACTTCAATGTTTCCAAACTCAGCTTTTAATTTATCAATCGCTTGCTCTCTTGTATCAGCTTCGACTGCCGTTAATGTTGCTAGCTCGCTATTTTCTTTTTTGAATAATATTTTGAATATCATGATGTTTCTCCTGGTTGTTTGTTTGTTGGTATATTTAAAGCTTAGTTACGATTTAAAAACTTGCCACTCATTAACTATTTTTCTATCAATAAGTGAACTCCCGTCACAAAAACGGTGAATTTTATCTTCTCCAAACGGTTCTACTTTAGATTTGGCGACCATGTGGCGGCGCACAAGCTCTTTGTTTTTAGTTGTTTTGATGCTGTTGACGAATGATGCGGCGATGCTCATTTTGATGTCTCCTTTTGTAATTCGGCTAGAAGTTCATCCGCATGTTTCAATGCTTCTTTGGCAATTCCTTCTTCTGCCCTTAAAAATTCACCATAGAATTTACTTGAAATCATGGCTGCCATTGCTAATCCCGCGAAGTGTTCGCGCTTTGTTAGCCCAAAGCCAATTTCATCACGTTCAATTAATGTCATGTTGCCAGTTAGCGGATCTTCAACTCGCTCACTTGCATGATATGGGTAGACTGTTTCATTTGCATTGCTCATTTTAAAATCTCCTTTTTAAATTGCTTATTAACCAAGTTGGCTATTATTTCGTGATTGTATTTGTTGATTTTTCCTTTCTCTTTGCGAGCTGTTGAAATGGCTGTTAACTGTTCGTGTGTTGTATCTGATAACTTTACTTGTTTTGATGACATTGTTTGCACCTCTTTATGTGATTGATAGGCTGATGATATGCTTTATATAGTAAATGTCAATATATAAAGTTATTTAAAATATACTAAATAAATACCAAATTAAGCTTTACTTTGAATATAAACGGGCGTAAAGTTCACTGCATCGGAAGCAAATG
>DATBNI010000435.1:0-8855 GCA_036554425.1 Psychromonas sp. | reverse complement strand
TCCATCGCACTCGACCCTGAACTGATTATGTATGACGAGCCTTTTAGCGGGCAAGATCCAATCTCAATGAATGTATTGCTGAAATTAATTAAAGAGTTGAATGAAACCTTAGGGTTGACCTCTATTATTGTGACTCATGATGTTAAAGAGGTATTGTCTATCGCTGATAATGTTTATGTATTAGCAGAGAAAAAAATCATTGCGCAAGGCTCTGTCGAGTCAATACTCGCGCAAACTGAAAATGAATTATTACAGCAGTTTTTGCTTGGTCGGAGTGAAGGTCCGGTACCTTTCCATTTCAAAAGTGAAGATTTTCAATCTGATTTACAAAAGGTAAGTCGATAATGTTAGATTATATTGGCGCCGTCGGGCGTTTATCTTTATATTTTATCAAAACGACGGGAAAGTCCTGCTTAATGTTGTTCCATACAATATTCGGCATGCCGCACCCTAAATTATTTCCTTTATTTATCGGGCAGATCTTTCAGCTGGGTATTTTATCTTTACCTATTATATTAACTGCTGGTTTGTTTATCGGCATGGTATTAAGCTTACAGGGTTATAATGTGCTGGTGGATTATGCTGCCGAGGAAAGTTTAGGCAGTATGGTGGCTTTATCGTTATTAAGAGAATTAGGTCCTGTTGTCACTGCCTTACTTTTTGCCGGGCGAGCAGGTTCAGCACTTACTGCTGAAATTGGTTTAATGCAAAGCACAGAACAAATTGCCAGTATGGAAATGATGGCAGTCTCTCCCCTTAAACGTGTGATAGCACCGCGTTTTCTTGCCGGTATTATCACCCTGCCGTTACTCACCTTGATCTTTAATGTGGTGGCTATCTGGGGGGGCTATTTAATAGGTGTTACCTGGATGGGGGTTGATGGTGGTGCATACTGGTCTGTAATGCAGGGCAGTGTTGACTACCTGCCTGATGTGATGAACGGCGTGATCAAGAGTATTGTTTTTGGTGTGATGATTACCTGGGTGGCACTTTATAATGGTTATCATGTGATGCCAAACGCCGTCGGCATCAGTCGCTCAACGACACAAACAGTAGTAGTTTCATCATTACTAGTGTTAGCAATGGACTTTATATTAACGGTATTTATGTTCGGAATGTAATCCGTCATATAAAAAGTGGAAATCAATATGTCTCAGAAAAAAATAGAATTATGGGTTGGTGTTTTTGTCATTGGTGCAATGATCTCACTGGCAATATTAGCTTTTAATGTTGCCGGTCTTTCCTTTAAGGGGGAAGGCCGCAGTTATACTCTGTATGCCAGTTTCTCAAATGTTGGCGGTTTAAAAGTAAGATCGCCGGTGAAACTCGGTGGTGTTGTTGTTGGCCGGGTTGAAAATATAAGTTTAGATAAAGACAGTTATATGCCGATTGTACGTTTGGCTATGTTTGAAAATAATGGTTATTATCCGGAAACCTCTTCAGTTGCGATTTTAACCTCAGGTTTATTAGGTGAGCAATATATAGGCCTGCAGCCCGGTTTTATCGACGAGGGTATTAATATGTTAAAAGACGGGGGGCGTTTTGAGGACACGAAATCTGCTATCGTGCTTGAAGACTTAATTGGTCAATTTATCTATTCAATAAATAAGGGGGATTAATGCGTTATTTGTTAATTGTGATCACACTGCTTTTTTCTGCTGTTGCAGTGAGTGGTAAGATAGATATGAGTAACCCGAATCAGGTTATTCAATCCGTATCAAGCAATACATTTGCTAGAATTACTGCTGAGGAAGCGCGTTTAAAAGCGGATCCTGACTATATACAAGTGGTCATTGAAGAGGAATTAATTCCTTACTTTGATTATAAATATGCCGCTTACAAGGTATTGGGTGCACATTTAAAAAAGACCACTATTGATCAGCGTAATGAGTTTGTTGAAGCATTCCGTCTCTATTTGGTTAACTCCTATAGCAATATTTTATTCAAATATGATAAGCAAGAAATACAAATATCAGGTAATACGAACTTTAAAAATGCGAATATAGTGACCATCCCGGTGAAAGTGAGGGATAAAAATGATAAAATTGTACAATTGAGTTTTAAACTGCGGAAAAATCAAAAATCAGGGGAATGGAAAGTTTTTGATGTCATTGCAGAGGGAATCAGCATGTTAAATACCAAACAGTCAGAGATAAGCGAGCTCATTCAGAGACAAGGTATTGATCATGTTATCGACTTGCTGGAAAAGAAAAATAGCGAGTTTTCCTCGTGACTACAGGCATAAATGACGGGATAATGGTACTGGAGGGCGACCTGCTGTTGAGTGAGTTGTCCGCGAAAAAATTTCCAGATATTACAACCTATCAAGATGTAAAAAAAATCGATTTACAGCACCTTACAAACATAGACTCAGCCGGTATTGCATATTTGGTACAAATTAAGACAAAAAGTCCCAATGTCTGCTTTGCGGGCGTGTCTGATAAAATATCAATCTTAGCGGGTTTATATGGGGTGAGTTTTCTCTTCAATTAGCGAGTTATTTAATGAATACTGAAACAATCAAAGAAAAATTAGAACAGGCGCTAGTGCTTGATCAATGCATAGTCAAAGGCGAAAATGGCACTTTTCAAGTGATCGCGGTCAGCGCCCTATTTGAAAACATGAGTCGAGTGAAAAAACAGCAAGCCATTTATGGACCGCTCACTGAGGAGATAGCAAGTAATGCCATTCATGCTCTCAGCATTAAAGCCTTAACACCCGATGAGTGGCAAAAACAAAAACATTTTATTTAAAAGAGATAAGGACAATTTAATGGGTCAGTTTTTAATTCAAGGTGGTTGCCAATTAAAAGGGGAAGTGACAATCTCCGGCGCCAAAAATGCAGCATTACCAATTCTATTTGCGAGTTTATTATCAAAAGGTGATGTGAATTTAACTAATGTCCCACTGTTAAAAGATATCTCGACAACACTTGAGCTTTTAAAAGAATTAGGTGCAGAAGCAGCACAAGAGGGACATGAAGTGCATATTAATGCTTCATCGGTGAAAAATTATACCGCTTCTTATGAGTTAGTACGCAGTATGCGTGCGTCTATTTTGGCGCTAGGCCCGTTAGTTGCCCGTTTTGGTGAAGCCGATATCTCTTTACCCGGGGGATGTGCTATCGGCGCTCGCCCGGTTAATCTGCATATCCATGGTTTAGAGCAGATGGGAGCCATCATCAAGGTGGAGAATGGCTTTATTAAAGCGCGTGTTAATGGGCGTTTAAAAGGCGCTCACCTGTATATGGATATGGTCAGTGTTACCGGCACGGGTAATTTAATGATGGCCGCCGCGCTTGCTGAGGGCATTACGACCATCGAAAATGCAGCCAAAGAACCTGAACTTGTTGATCTTGCTAATTTTATTAATGGTATGGGCGGTAAGATTTCAGGCGCAGGAACGGATACTTTAATTATTGAAGGTGTTGAATCTTTAGGTGATTGCAGCTATCAGGTACAGCCGGATCGCATTGAGACGGGAACTTTCTTAGTCGCAGGTGTAGTAAGCGGTGGTAAAGTGAAGTGTCTTAAGACAGATCCGCATTTATTAACGGCTGTACTGGCTAAATTGGAAGAAGCGGGGGCATTAGTGACTATGGGAAGTGATTGGATTGAGGTTGATATGATTGATCGTCAATTGAAGTCAGTGAATATCTCAACGGCTCCGCATCCTGCATTCCCAACGGATATGCAGGCACAATTTACTGTGCTGAATACGGTTGCCCCCGGCACGGGACGAATCAAAGAAAATATTTTCGAGAATCGTTTTATGCATGTGCCTGAATTACAACGAATGGGCGCAAATATTATATTAGAAGGTAATCTTGCCATTTGTGGTGATCCTGATCAGTTGTGCGGTGCAGAAGTGATGGCGACAGATTTACGCGCATCGGCAAGTTTAGTGATTGCGGGCTTAATCGCCGAGGGTGAAACTATTGTTGATGAGATTTATCACATAGACCGGGGTTATGAAGCAATAGAAAACAAGCTGATTGCGCTTGGTGCAACTATTAAGCGTATTGAAAATTAAACTTATTTTTCGCATATGGTTTTTCACAGCGTGAATAAGAATAAAGGGAAGCTGACAGCTTCCCTTTTTTTATTCTCGTTAAGGAGCTATTTATTAGCGTTTTGAATTTTGAGGAGAATTACTCAGCTCGCCAATTATGACTTCGATATCTATTTCCTCTCCTTGACGTAATACGGTTAATACTGCCTTGCTGCCCGGCGGGATTTCTGCCACCATATCCATTGCAAAAACTAAGTTTTCAACGGCTATGTTATTGATTTTTAGCAAAATGTCATTTACTTCTACCCCGGCAACACTGGCTGGTCCGCCTTCCTGTACCTCTTTGATGATGGTCATGTTTTGTGCTTTTAAGCCCCACAGACGCGCTAAAAGCGGATCTAAATTTTCTGCTACTATGCCTAGGGAGCCGCGAATAACGCGACCATCTTTAATCAGGCTGTACATTACCCGTTGTGAAAGCTGGTAGGGGATAGCAAAACTAATACCGTAACTGATATTTTGATTGCGACTGTAAAATTCAGAGGTATTGATACCGACTAATTCACCTCGGCTATTAATTAATGCCCCCCCTGAGTTTCCTTCGTTAATAGCCGCATCTGTTTGCAGAAAATCTTGGCGCCCGGAAGAACTCATGCCATTTCGACCTGTTGCACTGATCACGCCCTGGGTGATGGTTTGCCCTAAGTTATAAGGATTACCGATAGCCAGTACTATATCGCCAACCTGAGGGTTATATTGGCTGTTCTGAGGAATAACCGGTAGGTTATTGCCTTCAATCTGCAGTACAGCTAAGTCGGTTATTGCATCACTTCCGATAACAGTGGCGGTAAATAGACGCCCGTCCTGCAAAGCGATCAGTATCTGGTCAGCCTGTTCAACAACATGATAGTTGGTTAAAATGTAACCTTTTTTATCAACAATAATACCAGAGCCTAAGCCCGTTGGTTGCAGCTGTTGTTTATTGTTGCTGAAAGTAGAGTCTACGTACTGCTGCGAATAAATATTGACCACTGCGGGGGATGCTTTTTTGACTGATTCACTATAACTTGCGACCTTATCGTTGCTGACAAGCGATGTTAAAGCTGTTCCCAGTCGTGCGCCGTGAACGATTAATATCGCGATAATAATCCCCCAGAAAATGGGTTTTAAAAAATACAGTAAGCGCGTTCTAAAGTTCATTTTATTAACCAAGTCGATAAGTGGAAGTGACAACGAAGATTATATACAAAATAGGAGGAGGAGGGAGCTTTATTGTATGTTATTGAGAAATCGGTAAAAAAAAGCACCACCTAAGGTGATGCTTGAATATTCTGCTTATTTATTGATTAAACAATAACGTGTACAGAAGAAGTGTTTGTAGTGCCTGAAGCCACAAGCGCACCAGCCACTATTATTACTTTATCGCCAGCGGCAACAAGGCCTAGCTCTTTGCTGATATCCATACCAAGTTGGTAGAACTCTTCCATTGAATTTTGAGCTTCAACAATTTTAGCAGAAACCCCTTTTACCAATGCAAGCTGTTGCGCCGTTTTGGGATTACTGGTTAATGCCAGGATTTCAGTCCTTGGGAAGTATTTACGTAAAGAGCGTGCAGACTTGCCGGCACCGGTTGCTACTATGATTAATTTAGCATCTAGCTGCTCTGCATTTTTAACCGCGCCGCTACATACCGCTTCAGTGATACGGATATTTTTTTCAATGTTATCAACTCTGACAGACATTACTTTATCGGTACGCTCACAGATAGTGGCCATAATTTCAACCGCTTCTGCAGGGTATTTGCCTTTAGCACTTTCACCTGAAAGCATGACTGCATCGGTACCGTCTAAGATAGCATTGGCAACATCACCGGCTTCAGCACGGGTCGGACGTGGATTTTTGATCATTGAATCAAGCATTTGTGTTGCTGTAATAACTGGTTTACGAGCAGCATTCGCTTTTTCGATCATCATTTTTTGTGCGAAGATCACTTCTTCAACTGCAATTTCAACGCCTAAGTCACCACGAGCAACCATAATAGCGTCAGAAACCGCCAGGATTTCATCAAAATTATCAACACCTTCTTGGTTTTCTATTTTAGATATGATGTGAATTTTTTCGCCACCGTTAGCTTTTAATAACTCACGGATTTCCAATACGTCTTCTTTCTTACGAATAAATGATGCCGCAATGAAATCAACTTGTTGCTCACAACCAAAGATTAAATCGCCTTTATCTTTAGGGGAAAGAGCCGGCAGTTGAACTTTAACACCAGGAAGGTTAACACCTTTGTTTTCGCCGAGTTCACCAGTGTTCATTACATCACAGATAACTTCCGTATCGGTAATGCGTTTAACTGTTAGTTCAATGAGACCGTCATCCAGTAAGACGGTGTTACCTACCACTAAATCATTGGTTAGGTTTTCGTAAGTTACCGCTACCACAGTATTGTCGCCAACAACGGTTTGATCCGTGGTTAAGGTGAACTCTTGTCCTGCGGTTAATAATACATCGGCACCGTTTATTAGCTTAACGGTACGGATTTCAGGGCCTTTAGTATCTAATAAAATGGCTACATTTTTACCCGTTTCCTGGCAAATTTCACGGATAGTATTAATTCGACCACCATGTTCATTAAAATCACCGTGCGAGAAATTAAGACGCATCACATTCATGCCATTTTCGACTAATTTACCTAACATCTCTTTTGATTCTGATTTTGGCCCAATTGTACAAACTATTTTAGTTTTTCTCACCGTTATTCTCCGATAGTCATTATTTTGATTAATTGTAATTTTTTAAATAGAGATAAAAATGTCTTTATCAATATCTGTATTTGATTGGCGCATTTTACAGCAATTTTGGGATAAAATATGATTTTGAATCAATTAATTTCTTGTTTTTTTGTTTATGGTTAAGCTAATACTGTTTATTTGGCGGGTTAATTTAAGATTAAATATAATTTTCTATTATCACGCACTACATTAAGCGCTAATATTTTTGGGGAACCTTTAATAAACGCACTCAGTTCAGCCAAATTCTGAATGCGTTTTCGATTAACGCCAATAATCAAATCCCCCTGCTGCAGCCCAAAATTTTCAGCAATAGAGCCCTTTTCAACTTCAGCAACTAATACGCCTTTATTTTCATTTTCGCCCTCTGGATTAATTAATGTCGCACCAGCTAATGAAGGATGTAATGGTTGCGGGATAAACTTTATTTTATCCGCTTCGGCAGCTTTTAGTGTGGCGTTTAGGGTGAGTGCTTTACCATCGCGAATAATACCCAATTCGACTTTTTTGCCAACACTTAAACTGCCGATTTTCGCGCGCAGAGCCGAAAAGGACATAATCTTTAGACCATTTAAAGAAACAATCACATCACCCGCTTTCAATCCTGCTTGTTCCGCGGCAGAGTCCGGATTTACCTGATAAACGAAAGCGCCATGCTGAGAGTTTAATGCAAATGTTTTGGCCAGTTCATGAGTCAACTCACCCCCTTTGATCCCGAGAACGCCTCTGTGAATCTCGCCAAACTGTAATAACTGCTCTACTAAGTTGTTGATCATATTCGATGGAATCGCGAATCCAATGCCAATATTTCCCCCGCTTGTTCCTAACAGGGCGGTATTAATACCAATTAACTCACCTTTCAGGTTAACCAGCGCTCCCCCTGAGCTGCCGCTGTTAATTGCTGCATCTGTTTGAATAAAGTTTTCTAAATTTTCAAAATTAAGGCCGCTTCGCCCAAGCGCACTGATGATACCGGAAGTCACTGTCTGTCCTAGGCCAAAGGGATTGCCTATTGCTATTACAAAGTCACCAACCCGTAATAGATCCGAGTCGGCGAGCGGCATCTGTGTGAGTGATTTATGGGTGCTGATCTGTAACAGGGCGATATCACTCTGTTTATCCTGACCTACCAGCAGCGCATTAAATTCTTGCCCTGATTTCAGGGTTACCTTAATTTCCTCTGCATCTTCAATAACATGAAAGTTGGTAATGATATAGCCTTGCGCAGCGTCAATAATAACCCCGGAGCCTAAACCAACAAAGGGTTGATTCATAAAGGGGAGTTCGTCATCGCTAAAAAACTTAAATAAGTCGGGCAAAAGTTTCTGATTCGACTGATTGCCGGCAATAGAAATAGTTACCACCGCTGGGCTGACTTTTTCAACGAGGGGCGCGAGACTAAAAATGTCGTTACCGGCAATGGTGAGCGGCAAAACAGCATTTGTTGTTGCACTAAAAGCGATTAAGCTGTAACTAATTATAAAATGTGCAATTAATTTTCTCACGGTAGATTCCCTTTATAAGGTTATTAGTAAAAATAATAGTCTCGATGACACTAAAATTAAATGCTTTTTCGAAAAATTGAAATTTAAGCTGTTTTAAACAGGGCTTAACAATAAAGTCGTGATTAAATGTCTTAAATTAATCAATTTGTGTGGATTGGGTACAAATTCAAATTTTGTCGACTTAGCTTTACTGTTACAATGCGCCATTAATGTGATGAAAAACTTGCGAGTGCTCTGTGACCCCCTTAAATTTATATCGCGCCGATTTACAAAAAAATAACTTCTTTGAGGATCCTGCACAGGCAATTGCAATACAGCAGCTGCAGCGTTTGTACCTGGATCTGCAAACCCTGCCAATTGAAAATAAAAAAAACAGCATGTTGTCACGCTTGGTTAAAAAAGTAGCCGCGCCAGCAAGCAGAAAAAAGCCGTTTCAAGGCATTTATTTTTATGGTGGGGTTGGCCGTGGTAAAACTTACCTTATGGATCTTTTTTTCCACAGTTTATCAACCCAGCGCAAACAACGACTGCACTTTCATCACTTTAT
>DATBNI010000421.1:0-2004 GCA_036554425.1 Psychromonas sp. | reverse complement strand
TTAGGGCAACGTTGTTTAGCCATCAACGCAGCCGTCTCTACATCTTCGCTTGAGAGAAGATCAACAACCTCTTCACCATCCACTAAGTTGATGGTTGTTTTGCAGCGTTCTTTAGGCGGCAGCGCATATCCGGAACAACCTAAAAAGACTCCCGTAGACGCAGTTCTAATCCCCATCGCACGATCACAGGTAGGGCAATGTATTTCTTCAATAAGAACCGGTTCATTAAGGCGCATCCCGCCCTCTTCAGGATCCAGCTCGGCTTTCTCTAAAAGTGCAGTGAGATCATGATAGAAATGATCTAACTGTTCAGTCCAATTGGCTTTACCTTCTGCTATGGCATCAAGATTACGTTCCATTTGCGCGGTAAAATCATAACTCATCAATTCAACAAAATTTTCGCTAAGGCGATCGCTGACAATCTCGCCCATTTTAACCGCATAAAAACGCCGCTTATCGACTTTTACATAACCACGATCCTGAATGGTTGAAATAATACTGGCATAGGTCGATGGACGGCCGATACCTTGTTTTTCCAGCTCTTTGACTAAAGCCGCTTCAGTGAAACGTGCCGGCGGTTTGGTAAAATGCTGCTTGGGATCAAGCTCAATTAACTTCAGCGTCTCACCAATAGCAAGTTCAGGAAACTGTACTTCATCAACCTGCGTTTTAGCGACAGGCTGCACTTTTGTCCAACCTGCGAAACGCAGTGTACGCCCCTTGGCGCGCAGCTGATAATCACCCGCCTGTACGACCAGTGTGGTGGCATCATATAAAGCAGGCAACATTTGACAGGCCAAAAATTGACGCCAAATAAGTTCATACAAACGTTGTGCATCACGGTCGACCCCAACCAGTAAGGCGGCCAATTGACTCACATCGGATGGGCGTATTGCTTCATGCGCTTCTTGTGCGCCCGATTTGCTGCTATAAACAACCGGCTCTGCAGGTAGATAATTTTTACCAAATTCATCACTGATAAAGTCCCGCGCACTGGCGACTGCTTCTTTGCTAAGATTAGTCGAATCGGTACGCATATAGGTGATATAACCGGCTTCATAAAGACGCTGCGCCAGCATCATGGTCTTTTTAACACCGAAGCTTAAACGGGTACTTGCAGCCTGCTGCAACGTCGAGGTTATAAAGGGCGCACTCGGTTTACTTGAAGTTGGTTTATCTTCACGCGAAAGTACTTTATATTCGGCTGATTTAAGATGCTCGACAGCTTTGAGCGTTTCCTGTTCAGTCACAGGTTTAAAGAATTTACCCTTTTCCTTAAAGACCTCTAAACGCAAATCAGATTTGGTTTTATCCTGCACATCAGCATGTAAATCCCAGAATTCAACCGGATTAAAGGCTTTAATTAAACGTTCACGTTCGACAACCAAGCGCACCGCTACGGATTGAACCCGGCCGGCCGATAATCCCCGGGCAACCTTCTTCCAGAGTAAGGGGGAAACCATAAAACCCACCACTCTGTCTAAAAAACGGCGGGTTTGCTGGGCATTAACACCGTCTATATTTAACTCTGTCGGGTGTTCAAAAGCTTCATGGATAGCAGTTTCAGTAATTTCATTAAAGACAACACGTTTATATTTCTGGTGTTCACCACCAAGCACTTCCCTTAAATGCCAGGCAATCGCTTCACCCTCTCTATCCAAATCGGTTGCTAGATAGATAATTGGGGCATCTTTAGCCAGTTTTTGTAATTCTGCGACAACTTTTTCTTTGCCCGGTAAAATCTCATAATTTGCTTTCCAATGATCGTTAGGATCAACGCCCATTCTAGCTACCAAAGCACTTTGAGTGCGTTTGGTTTTTTCTTTCTCTTTTTTAGCGGCCGTCATACCTGCCAAAGACTTGGCCCCTTTAGCCTCTATTTTTTTCTTTGCACTGCCGCTGGTTGGGAGATCCCGAATATGACCTACGCTTGATTTTACAATAAAATCTTTACCCAGATATTTATTGATGGTTTTTGCTTTTGCCGGAGACTCCACAATAACA
>DATBNI010000415.1:0-2969 GCA_036554425.1 Psychromonas sp. | reverse complement strand
GATAAAATCAGCTTTATAGGGCGTAACCAGGGCATTTGCCGTGCGGCAAAGCTCTTTATTAAAAACACTGGGGTTACGCGGCTGGCAAAACGTGACATGGCTTGAAACTGACCACGCGGATAATTTTGCGCGGATAAAATCAGAGTTATAGGGCGTAACCCCAGTGTTTTTAATAAAGAGCTTTGCCGCACGGCAAATGCCCTGGTTACGCCCTATAACTCTGATTTTATCTGCGAAAAATTATCCGCGTGGTCAGTTTCAAGCCAGGTCACGTTTTGCCAGCCGCGTAACCCCAGTGTTTTTAATAAATAGCTTTGCCGCGCGGCAAATCAGTTGGTTACGCCCTATAAAGCTGATTTTATCCGCGCAAAATTATCCGCGTGGCCCGTTTCAAGCCAGGTCACATTTTGCCAGCCGCGTAACCAGGTCATTTGCCGCTTGGCGAGTTGCCTGGTTGCGACTATGCCGCGAAAGCGCATCTCCTCATAATCCATTGTGCCCTGTAAATATTCCCACATCTGCCGGTAACCGACGCAGCGCATTGAGGGTAAATCTAAATGCAAATCACCACGCAGATAGAGTTTGCGCACCTCCTGCTCAAACCCGGATTCCAGCATTATCTCAAAACGTTGCTCAATACGCCCATGTAAGACGCTCTTTTCAGCGGGTGCGATGGCAAACTGTTTAATATTATAGGGAATAGGATCGCTTTTCACTTGGGTCAGTTCAGTTAAGCTTTTTCCTGATAGTCGGAAAACCTCAAGTGCACGGGCTAAACGCTGCGGATCATTAACATGGATACGGGCAGCCGAAACGGGATCTATCTGATGCAGCTCCTGATGTAATACTTGCCAGCCTTTTTCCAGTGCTTCTTTCTCTATCTGCGCACGTACTTCCAAGTCAGCACTGGGCAGCGGGGATAATCCGTCGACTAAGGCTTTGTAATACAACATGGTGCCTCCGACTAACAGAGGAATATGGCCGCGCGCCGTTATTTCCTGCATTAACCTTAATGCATCTTCACGAAAGTCGCCGGCAGAATAGGACTCAAGCGGGTCGATAATATCAACCAAAGCATGCGGCGCCAGTTGCAGCTCGGCATTGCTTGGTTTGGCCGACCCTATATCCATACCTTTATAAATTAAGGCGGAATCAACACTGATAATTTCACAGTCACATTGCAGGGCTAATTTGATGGCTAAATCAGTTTTCCCAGAAGCGGTAGGCCCCATTAGAAAAATGGCGGTGGGATAATTATTCATGTGAAAAACCTTGTACTAATAATGATAAATCGGGCTCCCTAAACAGTTGTTCCCGGCAGTCGTTAAGTTGGTCGAAGAATAACGCCAGTAATAAATCAAAAAGCGATTTAGCACTTTGTTCAGTCCAATGAATATTTTCTGCTTGCTGCCGTTTTAATGTTTTGACGACAAAACCACAAAACAGATTGACCTGTTGTGCATCCATGGTCTTATCTGTTTGACTTAAATAGGTTAATAACTCGGGAATAATTTTCGCTATCGGCGCCTGCCTAAGCAACGCGGGCACTTTATTAATAATCAGCTTATCGCCCTGTATTTTAAAAACAAAACCTAAGCGCGTGAATAATTCGTTAAAGTCTTCGCTGGTTTTTAATAAAAGTGCATCAAGTTGCACACGCACAGGTAATAACAAAGGTTGTGCTATCACCTCTCCGTCAGACCAGGCCGCAAATAACTGCGTTTGCTTAATCATCGAATCGGCTTTTTCTAGAGACAGCACTAAAAAAGGCGAGTCAGTATTGAGCCGCTGCTGGTTAGTATTGAGCTTAATTAATAAATATTTTCTGTCGATCAAACACAGGACAGTTGCAAAAGTAGCATGAGTTAGCGTAGCTGATTGTCGTTCTTCTGCCGATAAGGGTAGGTGAGCTTCAGCGACAAAATCGCAATAGGCAGCCACTTTAGCTTGATCCAATGGAGTATTGCTTGCACGTTTGGCATAACCTGTATGTGGCGCTGCTGTTTGCTCATTAGCCCGCCCGCCACTTTGACTTTGCCCCTCTAAATCATATTGCGCACAAGGTTTAGGATCACTGCTGTTTGCCGGGAAATAAGCGTGCTCAGTGGATTTAGCTTGTGCCTCTGAGGCTAACAGGGGGGCTTCATTTAGAGTCACTGTTAATGTGCTGACGATAAAATCATGTACCCAACGCGCCTGATGAAAACGTACCTCATGTTTTGAAGGGTGTACATTCACATCCACTTGATCCGGATTACATTCAATATAGATAACGTACCCGGGGAATTTCCCCTGGGGTAAGGAATAAGCATAAACTTGTTTAATCGCATGGTTAATTAATTTATCGCGAATCATCCTGCCATTGATATAACAGTACTGCACATCGTTTAATGACCGTGCGGACAGACTATCTGAAACCCAACCCGATATTTTCAACTCATTATCGCTATTTTGAAAAGATAAAGCGCTGCTGACAAAACTTTCACTGCAAATGGAGGCAAGACGTTTTTCCTGCTGAATTTGTGTCTCTGCGGCGCGATACTGACGAACAATTTTATCATTGTGTTTGAGTATAAAAGTAATTTCAAAACGGCTTAATGCGATGCGCCGAATCAACTCGTCAATATGCTGAAATTCGGTTTTTTCTGTTTTTAAAAATCGCCGCCTCGCGGGCGTATTAAAAAACAGATCCAAGACCTCCACAGTAGTCCCCTGCGGATGCGCAGCAGGTAAAATCTTCACCTGCATATCCCGGCCTTCAGCGATCGCTTGCCAGGCCTGATCCTGTTCGCTCGGTTTAGAGGTAAAGGTCAGACGCGAGACAGAACTTACGCTGGCTAAGGCTTCACCGCGAAACCCCAAGCTGACAATGGCTTCGAGATCGTCTAAATGGCTTATTTTACTGGTCGCATGGCGGCTTAATGCCAATGTCAGCTGTTCTTTACAAACCCCCGAACCATTATCTTTGA
>DATBNI010000387.1:0-2953 GCA_036554425.1 Psychromonas sp. | reverse complement strand
GGCGCATTAAACAGTTCGGGAAAGAGTATAAAGTCACTTTTATAATCCGATACCGCATCCACAAAAAATTCAATTTGTTCATAGAGATCTTCAAGACCGGCCATGCTGCGCATTTGCCATTGCACCAAACCGATACGCACTTCGGATTTAGGGGCATTAATCAGTTTCACTGAACGGGTATAATAAATATTCGGCCATTCCAATAAGGTCGCATATTCCATCGACTCAACATCACCGGCAAGATAATTTTTAAGCAGTTTACGCACAAAAAAATCATTCGCGAGTTGAAAGCTTAATACCGGATCGTAAATTTCTTTCTCTTTGACTTTCTCAATATATTGTTTTGCGCTTAATTGCTCCGCGTATTTTGAATAATTGGGCATTCGGCCACCGGCAACGATGGAACGCAAATTAAGATTTTCACATAACTCTTTTCTCACCGCATACAAACGGCGGGCGAGTCTTAATCCGCGATAATCAGGATGAATGAAAACTTCAATGCCATACAAAACATCCCCGTCCGGGTCATGGTTAGTAAAGGTCATTTTTGAGGTGATTTCATCATAGGTATGCTCATCGCCAAATTTTTCGTAATCAATGATTAATGAAAAAGCACAGCCTACCACTTTACCATCCACACAAACACAGATCTGTCCATCGGGGAAACGGGTTAACAGAGCATCAATAGTCTGATCATCCCAGGTATTAAGCTGGTCTATCTGGTATACATCTGCACAGGCATTTTGCAGTTCCTGCATATCCCGTTTAGTTAAATGCCTGACTTCAACATGATTGGCTTCCATAATTTTTCCCTTAAGTAATCTAAAAAATGCAACAGCTAATTCCATCACAGCTGATCGGAGGCAGTTTATTTATCCTGACTGATCTTCTGCTTGTGCCCCGCAGGACACTTTTTTATTCCAAATTCCAAAAGAGAAGAATCTGCGTGTGAAAAACGCCTGCCAGCAGCTTTCTGATGGCAGGTTTTCAATCATTATACGAAATAGGATTTTAATGGCGGGAAACCGTTAAATTCAACCGCACTGTATGAGGTTGTATAGGCCCCCGTTGAAAACCAAAAAAGCCGATCACCCTCTTTCAAACTATGAGGTAATCTGTATTTATAATCCTCATACAAAATATCCGCGCTATCACAGGTCGGCCCTGCTATCACAACTTCTTCAGATTCATAATCCATACCCGGCGAGGAGCATTCGAAGTACAAGGGATATTTAATCGCCTCGCCAAGGGTTTCTATCATCCCTGAAAACAGCCCGACATCTGTATATACCCAGCGATATAACGCTGTATTACTCTTACGTGAAACCTGTACCACTTCGGTTACCAGGATCCCCGCATTAGCCACTAAGGAGCGACCTGGCTCAAGAATGATACGCGGCAGCGTTGCACCGAAATCCTCGACCAGAAAACGATGTATTTCTGCGGCATAAACTTCCAGAGCATTGGCCTGATTAATATAATGAGCCGGGAAACCGCCGCCCATGTTGACCATCTGCAATTCAATGTTATTTTCTGCTTTAAGACGTTCAAAAATAACTTTAACCGTCGCAATAGCCCCATCCCAGGCACCAATATCACGCTGCTGCGAGCCGACATGAAATGAAACACCATAGGGCTCTAAGCCCAGTTTTTTAGCTTTGACTAAAAGATCCATCGCCATATCGGGTTGGCAGCCGAATTTACGTGACAGCGGCCAGTCTGCGGTCAAGGTACCGTCGGTCAGAATACGGACATAGACTTTAGAGCCGGGCGCCATAATGGCAATATTCTCCAAATCTGCGTCTGAATCAGTGACAAACATTCTTATACCGGCATCATAAAAATATTTAATATCTGCACGTTTTTTGATGGTATTACCATAGCTGATAAACGCAGGATTAGTGCCATGGGAAAGCACTTTGTCAAGCTCATAGACAGAGGCAAGATCAAATCCGCCCTCTTTCTTATTAACAATATCAATAATTTCATGAGCGGGATTTGCCTTTAAAGCATAATAGATTTCTGCCCAGGGGAAATTGCTCCTCAACGCATCAAAATGCTCTTCAACAGTTGCAGTGTCTACGATCACAAAGGGGGTTTCAAGCTCTTTTGCCTTCGCACAGATGCGATCAAAAGTAGACTGTGAATAATATTTTAATGGTTGCGCCAGCATGGCTTTCTCCTGTGTTGATAGTTTCTGATGAATAATTTAGTTGTCACTCTGAGGTCAAGCACAGCAACTTATTTAACCGCAGAAATAACCCCAAAAACACTTTTAAGGGACAATGAAAATTGAAAATAGCGTTATTTTTTTCGGCTATCTTTCTAAAAAAACACTATTTACCACAACTGCTAATTTTGCGCAAATATTGATTTCAGCTTACGCTAAATAAATTAACTTTCCTGGATAGCAATGCCTATTGCAGCGGCGAGGCTATCGAGTTGTTCACGATTGTCTAAGCGAAGAGACCAACTGAGTCCGCTGCCTAAGGCGGTGATCACATTTGCCCCACCGATCAGCGCGACTTCATCAACTTGGGCCTGCAAAGTCACTTTTGCATTACCTTCAAGCTTTACCATAATGTCTCTATTATTAGCCACTATCCGGCCCTGATTAAATTTAATGAGCATCTTATTTCCCTGATATAATGATTATTCAGGCAGTTTAAATAACATTAACGAATTTGACCATCACTGTCATAACGGTAGATTCTGTTATGGATAAAATATTGCTGGAATTTCATATCAAATACATTTATCACGACGGCCCTGTTTTTGGAACTGAGCCTTCAGGCTCGGCTGTATATTTGCCGTTAACTAGCCTATTGTCTTTTATGTGCTACGTGCGCTGGACATTATCTATAGGTGCACGATAAAAGTTATCTTTGGATCCCTGTATTAATTTTTATCCTCCCTTAATTGACCAGTTGTCAATAACACCCGTTTGTTTATA
>DATBNI010000356.1:0-1697 GCA_036554425.1 Psychromonas sp. | reverse complement strand
TATAAACAGCGTTTTAATTTAAAAACCGGCGTCTGCCTGGATTCACCCGAGCATGTATTAAAAACTTATTCAGTGCGTATTGAAGCTCAGCAGGTGCAACTGCAAGCGACACGTTAATAATAAACTCAATCTATTAACCGTGCTCGATACTGCTGCTTAGCAGATAGAGCACAAAAAAAAAATTAAAGGAAAGAATCATGGATAAAACATCATTTAATATATTCTCTTTCGCCGGAAAGATGAAAATCCTGCATTTAAGCTGGATGGCCTTTTTTATAACTTTTGTTGTCTGGTTTAACTTCGCCCCCCTGCTGCTCGCGGTAAAAGAATCATTAGGACTAAGCACAGAAGAGATAAAAACCTTATTAATTCTTAACGTCGCCTTGACCATACCAGCCCGGGTGATTGTCGGTTCATTAACCGACAAATACGGACCGAGAGCCGTTTATTCGGCATTGCTGGCGGTTTGCTCTATCCCTTGTTTTATGTTTGCTTTTTCAGAAACATTTATTGAAGCGGCGATCGCACGTTTTCTCCTGGGTTTTATCGGTGCAGGTTTTGTGATCGGTATACGCCTGGTTTCTGAATGGTTTCCGCATAACGAACTCGGCACCGCCGAGGGGATCTACGGCGGTTGGGGTAACTTCGGCAGTGCAGCTGCAGCCTTTACCTTACCGACCATTGCACTGCTGTTTGGCGGTGAAGACGGATGGCGCTATGCAACGGCTATCACAGGTCTGATGAGTTTAGTTTTCGCCTTTGTCTTTTATGCCAAAGTGAGTGACACCCCAAAAGGCTCTACCTATTTTAAACCTGCAAATTTAACCGCGATGGAAGTGACTTCCAAGGGTGATTTTTTCCTCTTATTAATAATGAAAATCCCTATGTATGCCGCCCTTGCGTTGCTTGCATGGAAATTATCTCCGAGCAATATTTCAATGATTTCAGCTGAAGTGACTTATGCTATTTATAGCGTACTGATTGTGCTGTATATTTACGAATGGTCACAGGTTTGGAAGGTCAATAAAGCTATTTTCAGCACACCGGTCGCAGAAATTCATCAGTATAAATTCAAGCAGGTTGCAGTCTTAAATATTCTTTATTTTGCGACCTTCGGCTCTGAGCTCGCAGTGATTTCTATGCTGCCGCTGTTTTTTTCTGAAACCTTTGAATTAACCCCGGTCATGGCGGGTATGGTCGCATCGGCTTATGCCTTTATGAACTTAGTGTCCCGCCCAGGTGGCGGTTGGATTTCTGATAAATGCGGGCGTAAAATAACCTTAGTGATTCTTACTGCAGGACTGGCATTGGGTTATCTGTTAATGGCGCAAATTACCAGCGGCTGGACGCTCTGGATTGCGGTTGCAGCGGCTATGTTATGTTCATTTTTCGTCCAAGCTGGTGAAGGTGCAGTATTTGCAACGGTGCCGCTGATTAAACGCAGAATGACCGGACAGATTGCAGGCATGACCGGTGCTTACGGTAATGTCGGTGCTGTGGTTTACTTAACCATACTTTCATTTGTAGATTATCAAACTTTTTTCTACGTGATTGCCGTGACTGCATTTTGTGGTTTAGTGACCTTAGCGCTGATGACCGAACCCAAGGGACAAATGGCCGAGCTCAACCCTGACGGCAGTGTCACTATGATTGATGTTAGCCACTAAAAAACGGCGGGTGTAAACACCCGCCTCACA
>DATBNI010000347.1:0-5102 GCA_036554425.1 Psychromonas sp. | reverse complement strand
TATAAACATTAAAAAACCGTCAATAAGTCTTAACTCTGTGAACCCTATTTTCATTGCGTTAGTGATGATTTTTGGCGTTTCTTTAATCAGCCAGGTAAATGCTGATGAGTTAAATACAAGTCAAGCAACGGTTTCCTATGGGGTATTATCAGAGGAAATCGTTGATGAGATGCGCTTAGATATCATTAACACTAATTATAGCTCAGTCTTTTCAGACCAGCAGATAGGTAAAGCAACGGGGAAAAGCAGGGATGAGATACTGCAGCAGGAGAACTTATTAGTACAGCCAATGAGCAGAAGTTATCCGCCCGAGTTCACTATCCACAATGCTTTTACCACGCTGCTCGATGATTTTGATGGCGATGGTTATTATCGAACATTTAGCGTTGTTTTTGATGCAGATATATACAGCTACGACAGTAATGATAGCAGCGCGGTATATGCCAGATTATATTTAAGTGAGAATGGCGGTCCCTGGATTCATTATTACAGCACGGATGATTTCATTATTCACAGTGACAGTGATCAGGACGAATACGAAGTCATTACCACTTTTATGTCAGGATATGAATCGGGCAACTACGATGTACTGATTGATTTATACCAGGTAGGTTATGACGGAATAGTTGCTACCTATAGCTCAGATGACAATAGCGCTCTTTACGCTCTGCCATTAGAAAGCGCCGACTATGATCAGGTTTATGTTGATACTGTTGCGGTTCACCACGGTGGTAGCCTGTCCTCGTGGTTGTTAATCATTTTATTTTCACTGTTGGCTATCCGCTTATACAGCCCCGCCAAATTCATGTTGTCAATCCGTCATTTTCATCTGAAGATGAAAGACTCGGTTAATATTTTCTTTACCGAGTATATAAGCGTACGAAAAACTTACGTCCTTCTTCCAGAGCAAGAATCGAGGCCGCCACTGCGTAGGCGATGATCCAATCCGAGAAGACCATGCCGCCTGTACCGAAAATCATCTTTGCAGGCGACCAATGAACGGCAAGGGCTTGAAGAATAACGACTGCAGTAAGCGATGTCCAAAGCATAATGTTACTGAACAGGCGAGGATTAAACGCAGAGCCAAACTCGTTGCGAGCATTGAATACATTAAACACCTGGAATAATACAAAGGTAGAGAATGCAAGCGTCAGAGCGCGTTGCTCGGTACCCGTTTGCAGAGCGAAGTACAAAACAGCCAGCGTGCCAACCATCATTGTAATACCATAGGTGGTAATTTTAAGCAGCAGGGAAATGGGCAGAATGGGCTCAGCGCGACGACGCGGCGGTTCAGACATGATGCTCAAACGCCCGGCGTCTAATGCGAGAGATACCGCTGGTGGGCCATCCATTATAATCGCTATCCAGAGGATCTGAATAGCGGTAAACGGCTCAGGCAAACCGAGCAGTGGCGCGAAAAACACGGTCAAGATAGCACCTATTGTGGTTGATAACTGGAATCGGACAAACTTTAAAATATTGTCGTAAAGTGTCCGCCCCTGATGCACTGCAAGCACGATAGTAGCGAAATTATCATCGACCAGCACCATAGTTGCAGCCTCTTTTGCCACTGCGCTGCCGGTGATCCCCATGGCCACGCCTATGTCGGCGCTCTTAAGGGCGGGGGCGTCATTGACACCGTCCCCGGTCATCGCAACAACATGCCCTTTCGATTGCAGCGCACGCACTATTTTAACTTTATGCACCGGGTTAACACGCGCAAAACAGACTGTTTGCTCGATCACTGCCGCAAGCATTGTCGAATCCAATAAATCCAGCTCTGCGCCGGTGACAGCACTTCCCTCCAGACCGAGTTCTTTTGCTATCGCGGTACCGGTCGTCTTGTGATCGCCAGTGATCATCTTAACAGTGATGCCCGCCTGCCCGCACTGCTTAATTGCCTCCTTCGCCTCGGGCCTTGGTGGATCCAGCAAACCTAACAAACTGATGAATGTCAGCTTATTTACCCACTTGGTCAGGTCACCCGATGAATTGAACTCGCTCAATGGGATGAGCCGTGTCGCGATCAGTAATCCGCGCAGCCCATCCTCCGCAAAGACCAGATATTCCGCGTCTATTTTCTCGCGTTCACCAGTACTTAATAACTGCTCGCCATTTTCTGCATAACAATATGCGCAAAATGGCAGTAAGGCATCCGGCGCCCCCTTAATGAATAACTGCACTTGATCGTCAATACGATGGAAAGTGACCATAAACTTGTGTGCTGAGTCAAAAGGAATTTCCGCCATTCTAGGTAGGCGTTTATTAATGTCAGTGCATGACATTCCTCCCTTGTGGGCTAGGATAAGCAACGCAGCTTCCATCGGATCCCCAACCACTTTAGCGTCATTAACATAACTATCGTTGCATGCAATAAGCGGAATCAAAAGGGGTTTTAGGTCATACTTTTGTGTATTGTCATTTATCGTCGAAATAGTGCCTTCTGGTTTGTATCCTTCACCGGTAACCTTGAAACGCTCCCCTTGGTAATAAAATGAGCGAGCGGTCATCTGATTTAGTGTCAGAGTACCGGTTTTATCAGAACAGATCACCGTTGTGCAGCCCAGTGTTTCCACACTTGCAAGACGCTTCACTATGGCGCGCTGCCGAGCCATTTGATGCATTCCGAGACTAAGCGTAACAGTAACGACCAAGGGCAATCCCTCCGGTATAGCCGCGACTGCCAGAGCAATAGCCTTTAATATAATAAGGCTCAGTTGAGTGCCGCGCATTAATTCTAGAAGCGCCATTAGTCCTACTAACGTCAAGGCTATCACTGCCAGACGCTTAGCAAGGATATCGAGTTGAATTTGCAAAGGTGTGGGTGACTCTTTGGTCGCGGCAAGCTCCTCGGAAAGGAGTCCCATTTCCGTTTTTATACCCGTTGCGGTGACCACAAATTCGGCGCGACCCTTGGTCAAAATGGTATTCATATAGACCATATTTATTCGATCGCCCAGTGGCGCGTCGAAAGTTAACAGTGCAGAGCTGTTTTTAGCAACCGGCTGAGATTCACCCGTTAATGCTGACTCATCTATTTCTAGTCCGGCGGCAATCAGTAATCTGCCATCAGCAGGGATAAGATCACCTGCCTCTAACAGCACTAAATCTCCCGGTACTAATTGTTCGACTGGGATCTCAATCTTTTGACCGTCTCGTTTTACATGGGTTTTAACGGGTAACATATCTTTCAACGCAGCCAAGCTGCGTTCGGCACGGTATTCCTGATAGAAGCCCATTGATGTATTGATCAAGACGACAACCAATATTACAACAGCATCTTTAATGTTACCGATCAGTGCAGAGAGAAGCACCGCAGCGAGCAGAATGATAATCAGGATACTTCTGAACTGTATTAAGAACACCGACCATGCAGAGCGAGCAGGAGCCTCGGGCAAACGATTAGGTCCATCTTGATAATATCTCTCTTTTGCCAGCACACCGGAAAGTCCGACTTGATGTTCGACTTTAAGCCTATTAATCACTTCTTGCGCAGACTGCGTATGAGGTAATGGTACAGAATCAATAGTGATTGGGGGAGCTGTTATCTCATTGATCATCATTCCATCCTAGGGGATGTTTTTTCTTCCAACAAAGCAGAGGAAGAGCGATAACTGTACAAACAAAAATACAAGAATTTTTATCTTAATGAGCGTGGATAAAATCCACATTGCTCTTTAATGTTAGATTCATAGTTGGTTTTCTGTCATTCGGTATTTAGCTTAGACTGTAAAACATCATGGGTCAGGCGCAGACAGAGATCAGTTCCGAAACTTTGTAATCCGTACATAATAACCCTTCAATGAATATAGTTGATAGCAAAATAAATAAAAGTAGATTAGTGACACTTAGATTCAAATAATAAAGGGGAAACCGAGAGGATATTGTTTGTTAAACATAGCAGGATCTTTTCCCACTTTAAAATGAACAAAAAAAATGGCAAACCCGTAAAGGTTTACCATTTTTTTATAATGAGTTAGCCCATTTTGAGGCTAAAATATCACAGCGAATTAAAGCGCTACGATATTGTCTGCTTGCGGGCCTTTTTGACCTTGGCTTACAGTGAATTCTACTTTTTGGCCTTCAGCTAAAGTTTTGAAACCTTCGCTTGCAATAGCACTAAAGTGAGCGAATACATCTGGACCAGATGCTTGCTCAATAAAACCAAAACCTTTAGATTCGTTGAACCACTTAACGGTTCCTTGTACTGTATTAGACATAATAATATCCTGTAATTTAATGTAAAATTGCCTTCAAGAGGCTTGAATAGCGTAAAAACAGACTGGCACTTAAAAACTACAGAGCGTGTATTATGAATAAAACAACGAAATGGAGAATGTAAACAAAAGGCTTTCTTTTTTTGCTGATGCACACTATATAGAACCTGCATTATAAATCAAGTGGTTATTTGAAAATAATCACTTGATTAATACATTAGTTCTGACTATTCGCTGGCGCGCCCTTCCAATGCCACCCCAATGGCTAGTTTAATAAAAACACCCTGTAAGCTGCTTGATCTATTTGCTTTAGTGTTACGGGTAAAATTTATTCACATTTATTCTCTTTAGAGAGTGCTTTTTCTTCCTCCACACATGTGAGTATTTATATTTGCTGCTATTCTCATAAGGTGCAGCGATTGTTAAGCTGGGCCAATAATGCTTTCCAAAGCAAAAACCGTAGGGGTAAATACTATGATACGTAATTTTGTAATTATCGCGTTTTTATTAAGCGCGGTTGCAGCTTGTGACAGTAGTGATAAAACTATGGAGCAAGACAAAGCCGAAGAAATGCCCGTAGAACAGCTTAATGAAGATGTTCAGAATAAGGACGGGGATATGCTTGATAGTGTCAAAGATACCACGGGAGATGCGGTAGATGGCACGAAAGAGATGGCTGATGACGTATCGGATGCGACCATGGAGGCTTACGATGACAGCAAAGATGCTACCAATGAAGTTGTTGATGATATTAATCAAAAAATGGACGATGAAACTAAATAACACCAACAAGCTTTGAGTTTTAGAGTACAGGGCTTGTCGTCCACACAAGAGTAGAAAACACTTTTAATCTGCAAGTGGTGAAATATGGATGTTTTAAGTAAA
>DATBNI010000277.1:0-2680 GCA_036554425.1 Psychromonas sp. | reverse complement strand
AGCCCCTAATATTAGAAGAAAATCCACATTGATTTCTTTTAATATTTCAAGACGTACTGCCGCTGCAGTCAATCCGCATTCACATTTTTGAGCCATTATCTAGCCCCTAATATTAGAAGAAAATCCACATTGATTTCTTTTAATATTTCAAGACGTACTGCCGCTGCAGTCAATCCGCATTCACACTTTTGAGCCATTATTTAGCGCCTAAGA
This sequence comes from Psychromonas sp., assembly GCA_036554425.1. Taxonomy (GTDB): domain Bacteria; phylum Pseudomonadota; class Gammaproteobacteria; order Enterobacterales; family Psychromonadaceae; genus Psychromonas. The sequence goes on along the minus strand of DATBNI010000277.1, from coordinate 2,467 downwards.
TAGTATCTAACATTTTATTTGCCGCTATTTGTTCCGCTTTACGACGACTGGTGCCCTGGCCTTCGACTGCTTTTAGACCGTCGATCGAACAGCTCATGGTAAAACGCTGATTATGCGCTTCACCTTTAATTTCCAGCACTTCATAAATCGGCAAAGGCTGTTTACGGGACTGCAGATGCTCCTGCAGGCGCGTTTTAGGATCCTTTTGGCTAATACCAGGTTCGATTGTATTTAAACGACTGTCAAACCATTTTAAAATAAGCTTTTTAGCCGTATCAATATCTGAATCCAAAAATGCGGCACCAATAATTGCTTCTACGCCGTCGGCGATAATCGAATCGCGTCGGAAACCACCGCTTTTTAATTCTCCCGGTCCTAAAATCAAACAATCGCCGAGTTGGAATTCTCGGCCAATTTCAGCGAGCATTTTTCCGCAAACCAGGGTTGCCCGCATGCGGCTTAAGTCGCCCTCGTCAACCTTTGGAAAGCGCGAATAAAGATCCGTTGAGATAGCGTAACTTAGGATAGAGTCACCTAAAAACTCTAAACGTTCATTATGATTCCCCAATGCACTGCGATGGGTTAACGCCTGTTGAAGCAGTGGAAAATCTGAAAAGGTATAACCAATACGTTTTTCTAAACGTTTTAATTCAGCATCTTTGATCATCATTTAATCCCACCTACTCGGTTAAAACGAACACCACTTGGGATCCAGGCAGGTAGAATACTGCTGCTGTCACGCTGAAATTCAAAACTAATCCAAACCGCGACGGCTTTACCGACTAAGTTTTGTTCCGGCACAAACCCCCAGTAACGACTGTCTTTGCTGTTATCTCGGTTATCCCCCATCACAAAATAATGTCCCTCGGGCACAATCCACTCGTAAGGATAAGTCTCCGGCTGCTGGTAATAACGGGCGGGTTGATCGCGGCGCATCGGATTAACCAGTATTTGATGTTCAACTTCGCCTAAAATTTCTGTGTACACCTGCATTTTACTTTCTTCATCAACGAATTCCTGCTCGCCGAGATAATTTATATCTAACGCTTTGTATGACGCGCATGGCTGGGTTTCGCATAAATATAACTGTTTATCTTTATAAACCAGATGATCCCCGGGTAAACCGACAACACGTTTAATAAAATCAACACGGATATCTTCCGGGTATTTAAAGACAGCAACATCGCCGCGTTTTACCTTGCCCATGGGGATTAAGGTATTTTGCCATACGGGCTCTTTGATACCGTAGGAAAACTTCTCCACCAGAATAAAATCACCCACTAACAGCGTCGGCATCATGGAACCCGATGGTATTTGAAAAGGCTCATAAATAAATGAGCGCAGTACAAAAACAACGGCGATCACCGGAAAAAGTGAACGTGCATTTTCAATCAAGACATTCTCCTGATGAATGGTGGCAAGCACCTCCTCATCAAGTTTTACTGTCGCTTTTTGCTGTGCGGCCTTGCGAGCGGCCCGTCGTGCAGGTCCCCATTTTATTTTATCAATAACCCAAATAATACCGGTTACAAGGGTTGCAAAAACTAAAATAAGTGCAAAGGTATTGGCCATGTTCATTCCTATAAAAATTGTTATGTCAAAATCACATTATTTAAGCGGACATAATTGAATAAATGCTTCAATATCGGTTTAACTAATATGACTAGTAAGCCAGTCGCAGTGTTTACCACGATTGGATATGTAAAAAAACAAAAATGCGCAGATTAAAAACCGGCGCATTATTCTTTTATTGCCTTATCAAAAATGCAATTATTTGTCTTTACCTATGTGCAGAACAGCCAAAAACGCTTCCTGCGGCACATCTACGTTACCCACAGACTTCATCCGTTTTTTACCTTCTTTTTGCTTCTTCAAAAGTTTTTTCTTACGGCTGATATCACCACCGTAACATTTTGCCAATACATTTTTAGTCAACTGTTTAACCGTTGAACGGGCAATAATCTTACTTCCAATCGCAGCTTGTAATGCAATATTGAACATTTGACGAGGGATCAGCTCTTTCATTTTATCCACCAGATCACGACCATAGTTTTCAGAGTTACCGCGGTGCGTAATTAAGGCTAAGGCATCAACACGATCCCCATTGATTAAGACATCAACGCGTACCATATCGGCAGCTGCAAACTTAATAAAATTATACTCAAGCGATGCATAACCGCGACTGGTTGATTTCAAACGGTCAAAAAAGTCCATTACCACTTCGCCCATAGGAATATGGTAAGTTAACGCCACCTGCTTGCCGTGATACACCATTTTGGTCTGCACACCACGTTTAAGGATACAGAGTGTGATGACGTTACCCAGATACTCCTGGGGCACTAAAATATTACATTCCGCAATGGGCTCGCGAATTTCCGCAATATCATTCACCGCCGGGAACTTGGCGGGACTATCGATGTGCATCACCTCACCCCGGGTAGTTTCAACTTCATAAACCACCGTTGGC
>DATBNI010000272.1:0-7433 GCA_036554425.1 Psychromonas sp. | reverse complement strand
GTAGGTGTATTATTTAGATCGACTAATAACAAAAGTTCTAAGTCCGAGTTGTTGATTTTTGTCACACCAAGAATAGTGATGCAAACTAAATTCCAATAAAACGCTCCTCCTCAGTGTTTTTGAGTCACAATAATAAGCCTGAAGTTAATCTTTGGGCTTATTTTACTTATGGGCTTGCAATGGCTTATTAACAATTGCGATAATATGCAACACTTCTCTTTTTCTAAAGGGTGTTCCCAGTAATTAATCACTTGAGTAATAATTCAACATGGCAGAACAACGTAATATTTTTTTAATTGGCCCAATGGGGGCTGGAAAAAGCACAATAGGTCGTCATTTAGCACAAATGTTACACCTTGATTTTCTTGATTCAGATGCAGAAATTGAGAAAAAAACGGGTGCAGACATTGCGTGGGTTTTTGATGTGGAGGGCGAAGCGGGTTTCCGTAATCGCGAACAAAGCATGATTGATGAGCTGACACAAAAGCATGGTATCGTTTTAGCAACAGGTGGCGGCGCACTTATTCTCCCTGAAAACAGAATACATTTGTCGGCGCGAGGTATTGTTGTTTACTTAAAAACCAGTGTCAATAAACAATTAGCCCGGACATTAAAAGACAAACGCCGTCCATTATTACAAACAGATGATCCGCGCACGGTATTGGAAGCCTTGGCTGACAAACGCAACGAGTTTTATGATGAAGTGGCCGATTATACCATCGAAACCGATGAGCAAAGCGCGAAGGTTGTTGCCAGTCAAATAATTGCATTATTGGATTTCTAATGGAAAAAATAGTTGTAGATTTAGGTGAACGTAGTTATCCGATATCAATTGGTGAAGGTTTATTAACCGAAGCGGCGTTATTCAAAGCGGCGATCAAGGGCAAAAAAGTCATGATTGTCAGCAATGAAACCGTTGCGCCTTTGTATTTAGCTTGTTGTAAAGAAACCTTAATTGATTTTGAAATTGACGAAATTATTTTACCCGATGGTGAAAAGTTCAAAAATCTACATACTTTTGAAATGATTTTAACCGCTTTGCTGTCTAAAAAACATGCACGTGATACGACTATTATTGCGCTTGGTGGCGGGGTAATAGGTGATATGGCTGGTTTTGCCGCCGCTTGTTATCAGCGCGGAGTCGCCTTTATTCAAGTACCAACCACTGTCTTATCACAAGTTGATTCTTCCGTTGGCGGAAAAACAGCGGTTAATCACCCGCTGGGCAAAAATATGATTGGCGCGTTTTATCAGCCTCAGGCAGTTATTATCGATATAGATTGCCTTAAAACATTACCTGCGCGTGAATTTGCAGCGGGAATGGCCGAAGTCATTAAATACGGCATACTTTATGATCAGGCATTTTTTACCTGGCTTGAAGAAAATATTAGCGCGATTAAAACCCTGCAACCCGCTGTAATCACTTATATGATCAAACGTTGCTGCGAAATTAAAGCTGAAATTGTCTCTCTGGATGAAAAAGAGGGCGGTATTCGCGCATTGTTAAATCTCGGACATACCTTTGGTCATGCGATAGAGGCCGAGCAAGGTTATGGTAATTGGCTGCACGGTGAAGCCGTTGCGGCAGGTATGGTGCTGGCTGCAAAAACCGCTTTAAACCTCGGCCTGATTGAAGCTGCACAAATTGATAAAATTATATTATTAATTAAACACTTTGACCTGCCCGTTAATGCACCGGAAAATATGCGCTACGAGCAGTTTGCAGAGCATATGCAACTGGATAAAAAAGTATTAGATGGCAAGTTACGTTTAATTTTACCGACCTCGATCGGTCGCTGTGAAATATTTGATAATGTCAGCGAAACACTTCTTCGCCGTATTATAGAGTCTTAAATTCATTTATGCTGATCCTAATATGATCAGCATAAAAATCATATTTTATAAAATTCAGCAGAGGTTAGTCTGTTATTTTATTAGATTATTTTTATTTATAAGCTAGTGTATAAAACACAGTCTTGAATAATATCCATCTGAGAAAATAATAACTTATGTGTTAACAGAGTCATTTAATGAGCAGAGAAAATGAGCACTAATTCTGAATATGTTAAACGACCATCATGGGTCAAAGAAAATCTATCTCAACTCTTATTATTACTGGCAATGTTAATGGTTGTGCTGAGTTTTGCTGTTTATTTTTTTTCCAGCTCCTTAAGCCAATTGATCGATCCAGTCGATCGCGCTGCACCCCAAAAAATAATGGCGAGTACAGCGCCTGAGAAAGTGATTACTGAAAATTGGCATGAGGATGAGCTGGGTCCTATAGAAAATACCCAGTACAGCGTTGGCGACAGTGATCTGAGTAATAAGCGGGTGGTCATTTCTAAAGAGGAACTGATTGGCTTAGAACAACGTTATCGTATTGATCTTGTGGAGATAGAAAAAATTCCTTTATCAGCGAAAATGGCAGATCAACCTTCTTCTCAAAGGATAGCGGATAATAATGATCAGCCCAATATATCAATCATAAAAATGAGTGACTCGTCGGATGCGCAGCTTGACCTTATTAATGAGCAAGCAGCTATCTTTCCAGCGGCTGAAAAAAATGCTCCGATGCTCTCAGAAACCGGGCAACTCAATGCATTTAATTTTATATTGACGCCGGCAGAAAGTCTGCTTGCTAAGTCCCCCTCTTTATTTACCTTAAAATTATCTGAGATGGGTAGCCGGGAAAAACTGCAGGCTTTTGTAAAGCTGCATGATCTTCCTACCGACAATATTTATATTTACCAGACCATTAGAGATAATAAACCCTGGTACGTGCTTCTGTTTGGCGAATATAGCAGTTTCCCCGGCGCAAAAATTGCCCAACAGGCTTTACCCGGTGCTTTATCTAACTTGCCATCACAAGTGTTCACCTACAAAGAGATCCAGCAGGATTTACAATTATAAATGACTAAAAAAAATCGTGCATTCCTAAAATGGGCAGGTGGTAAATTCACACTAACCGAACAAATCAATCAACGTTTACCTCAGGGAGGGCGTCTTATCGAACCCTTTGTCGGGGCTGGCTCTGTCTTTCTGAACAGTAACTTTGATGAATACCTGCTTAATGATATTAATCCTGATTTAATAGAGATGTATAAGATAGTTAAACGTAAGCCGAAACAGTTTATTATTGATGCCAAATACTATTTCCAGGATGCCTTTAATAATGAGGCTATTTATTATCAGCTGCGCAGTGAGTTTAATGCCTGCAAAGATGTTTATAAACGTTCATTATTATTTCTTTATCTGAATCGTTTTGGTTATAACGGCCTCTGCCGTTATAATAAAAGTGGTGGCTTTAACGTGCCCTTTGGACGCTATAAGAAACCCTATTTTCCGGAAAAAGAGCTGCTTATTTTTTCTGAAAAAGCCAAAAAAGCGACTTTTACCTGTAAACCTTATCAGAAATTATTTCAGTATTTACGTGATGATGACGTGTTATATTGCGATCCTCCCTATGTGCCGCTGAGTAAAAGTGCATCCTTTACCTGTTATGCCAGTGAAGGTTTTAATCTCGATGATCAAGCTCATCTTGCCAAACTTGCACGCGAGTCAAAGTGCAGCGTTTTAGTGAGTAATCACGATACCATTTTAACCCAGGAGCTCTACCGGGATGCTGCCTGCGACAAGATCCAGGTATCTCGGACTATCAGCAGTAAATCCTCAACCCGCCAACCCGTGGGGGAGTTATTCGCACTCTTTGGTGCACAGCTTTCAACGCCGAAAAATCCATAAAATAAACAATAGTTTGTTTGCTTTTGCTTCGGTAGAATACGCATTCACTTTAGCAAACGGAAACCTACCATGACCGATTATTTAATTGCCCCTTCAATCCTTTCCGCTGATTTTGCCCGGTTGGGTGAAGATGTGGAAAAGGTATTAGACGCTGGCGCCGATGTCGTACATTTTGACGTAATGGATAATCACTACGTGCCTAACTTAACCATAGGTCCGATGGTTTGTAAGGCCTTACGAGACTATGGTATTACAGCACCAATAGATGTACACCTTATGGTAAAACCCGTTGATACTATGATAGTTGAGTTTGCAAAGGCAGGCGCTTCTATTATCACCTTTCACCCTGAAGCTTCCGAACATGTGGATCGCTCGCTACAATTAATTAAAGAACACGGCTGCAAAGCGGGTTTAGTCTTAAATCCTGCGACTTCATTAGAAGTATTAACCCATGTTATGGATAAACTCGATGTGGTGTTATTAATGTCGGTAAATCCCGGTTATGGTGGTCAATCATTTATTCCGCACACCCTTGAAAAATTACGCCAGGTCAAAAAATTGATCACCGCCAGCGGCCGCGATATTCGTTTACAGGTTGATGGTGGTGTTAAAACTGACAATATTAAAGCAATAGCAGAGGCAGGTGCGGATATGTTTGTGGCGGGCTCTGCCATTTTTAATCAGCCTGACTATAAAGTTGTGATTGATCACATGCGCACTGAGTTAGCGGATATTTAAGGATAGAAAAATGACTAAACCATTAGTTTTAAGCGGTTGCCAGCCTTCAGGATCGTTAACCATAGGTAACTATATGGGCGCGCTACGTCAATGGGTTGAGATGCAGAAAACCCATGATTGCCTGTTTTGCCTGGTCGATTTGCATGCGATTACCGTCCGTCAAGATCCCCAAGCACTGCGCAAAGCAATTTTTGATGGTTTAGCCATGTATCAGGCAGTGGGTATTGATCCGCAAAAAAGCACCATGTTTATTCAGTCGCAAGTACCGGAGCACGCAGAGCTTGCATGGATCTTAAACTGTTATACGCAGATGGGTGAATTAAACCGTATGACCCAGTTTAAGGATAAATCGCAAAAAAATGTCACTAATATTAATGTGGGTTTATTCAGCTATCCGGTATTGATGGCCGCCGATATTCTTATTTATGGGCCTGAACATGTCCCGGTAGGCAGTGATCAGAAACAGCATCTTGAATTAGCGCGTGATATTGCGATACGTTTCAATAATGCCTACGGTGATACCTTTGTTGTGCCTGAACCTGCTATTCCTGAACACGGCGCGCGCATTATGAGTCTGCAGGATCCGACCAAGAAAATGTCGAAATCCGATGATAATGTTAAAAACTTTATTGGATTGCTCGAAGATCCTAAAAAGATTTTGAAGAAAATTAAAAGTGCGGCGACGGACTCCGATCAACAGGCGCGTATCTATTTTGATCCCGTTGAAAAGCCGGGTGTTTCAAATTTACTGACCCTGCTTTCCTGTTCGACGGGTAAGTCCATTGAAAGCCTGATCCCTGAATATGAAAATAAAATGTATGGTCACTTAAAAAGCGATACTGCAGACGCCGTAGTGAGTCTGTTAGAGCCGATTCAAGCCCGCTTTAAAGAGTTGCGCGCAGATGAGCCTGCATTACAAGCTATTGCACGTGCTGGTGCGCAGAAGGCGCGTGTACGTGCTGCCCAGACCTTAGTGAAGGTTTACGACAAAGTAGGTTTTTTACCAAAATAAAATTTTATTGCTAAACAAAAAAGCGCAGTGCTTGTTAATAATGACCACTGCGCTTTTTTATGCAAAGAGTTTTATGACCCTAAGCCCTTGCCGGCATCTTTTTTATTAATTAATTCAATCTGATAACCATCGGGATCTTTAACAAAAGCGATCACTGTTGTGCCGCCTTTAACCGGGCCTGCTTCACGGGTCACTTGACCACCCATTTTTTTGATCATCTCACAGGTCGCGTAAATATCATCGCTTTCAATCGCGATATGCCCGTAAGCATTGCCTAAATCATATTCCGTTGTGCCCCAATTATAAGTGAGTTCCAGTACAGTAGTATCAGATTCATCACCATAACCTAAAAATGCCAGGGTATATTTATAATCCGCATTTTCAGATTGGCGGAGTAATTTCATCTGTAAAATGTTGCTGTAAAAGTCGATCGATTTTTGTAAATCGGTAACACGTAACATGGTATGTAATAAGCGCATTTTCAATTCCTATTTTGGTGTGGAGGGGCATAATAATAAGCGATAAAAAAAGCCACCTTAAGGTGGCTAAATTAACCAGGTCTTCTTACACACTAAAGGCCGTTAGTTAAGAACGCAATAGTTGATACTATTTCCTGCTCGCTACAGTCACTGCATGTTCCTTTCGCGGGCATTGAATTAAAGCCCTCCAGCGCATGTTTAAGCAGCGTTTCAGGACCCTGTGCAATACGCGGTTGCCATGCGTCAGCATCGCCCTTTTTCGGTGCCCCAAGCACGCCGGTAGCATGGCAGGCCGCGCAATATGTATTATAAATTTTTTCACCTGATCTTGGACCTGCCGGTTCAGCTGAATCCACATCCTGCTTGGCGGTCATTATTTCACCATCCAAATAAACGCTCCCTACCGGTGCAATACGGTCAGCAATGGCTGCTTCAGAAAGATCTTGTGCAAAGCCTGCAGTGCTGAACAGGCTGATTGTTAAGCCTATAAGCAGGGTAATACGTTTAATAAGGTTCAAGGTAAACTCCATTTTGCTGTTGTATAAGTAGATGTTGTAAAAGTATTAATTATAACGAGGTTGATTATAACTACCAACGCCTTTATTAGGATTCTTGCTTCCAGTTCACTATTTTTTTTTCATTTCCGCTTAATATGCGGCGAATATTGCCGATATGGCGAAGCACAATTAATATCGACAGCATGCAAACCGATATTGTATATTCAGGATTTATCTGCTGGACAAAAAAAGGCGCTGCAATGGCGGCAACGATCGCGGCTAACGAAGCATAACCACTCACTGCAATGGTAAATAACCAGGTTAAAACAAGTAACCCGGTTAAATCCATGCCCAAAGGCAATAAAGTCCCTAAACCGGTGGCGACCGCTTTTCCGCCTTTAAACTGGAAATAGGGCGGAAAAATATGTCCGAGACAGGCTGCAATACCTATTACACCAATCATAATGGGCGAATAACCCCAAAAATAAGCCAGATAGACAGGCAGGGTACCTTTTAACAGGTCAAAAATAAGCACCGCACTGGCGGCTTGAGCGGCATGTAAGCGTAATATGTTAGTCGCGCCGGGATTTTTCGACCCTGCAGCGCGAGGATCCGGCCAGCCTTTGGCTTTACATAGTAAAATCGCCCCGTTAAGCGCACCAAACAGGTAGGCGCCGAGAATAAATATTAAAGTCACTAGGTTAATCATTTCTATATATTTCTCCCTGTTCAGGTAAAATACGGTGCTACTATGGCTATGGTATTTATTAATAGCAAAATTACTTGCAGATACATCTTCAAGTAATTTCGGTATTATCTGCGATAGTACGTGGATTTTTTGTTAAGTGGTAGCGTTTTAACTTACTCCTACAGGTTGGAAAATGGATATTATTTTTATAAAACAGTTAGAAGTAATCAGCTCGATTGGTGTATACGACTGGGAAAAATCTGTACAGCAAAAGCTCT
>DATBNI010000270.1:0-4038 GCA_036554425.1 Psychromonas sp. | reverse complement strand
CGCGGCGAAGAGTTTGTCGCGGAGTTAAAAGGTGTACCCGCAGAACATGTTCGAGTCAATGTCATTGCTGGTCACAGCGGCACAACCATCCTGCCTGTTTTATCGCAGATCCAGGGCGTTTCATTTACTGATCAGGAAGTGACTGAATTAACTGCTCGTATCCAAAATGCAGGTACAGAAGTGGTTGAAGCAAAAGCGGGGGGAGGCTCTGCAACGCTTTCAATGGCGTGTGCAGCTTCTCGCTTTGCTGTTCAGCTTGTTCAGGCTTTGTCAGGAAAACAGGGTATTATTCAAAATGCTTATGTGGATGGTGGCAATCCTGCTTCGCCTTTCTTCACTCAGCCACTGTTACTGGGTAAAGATGGCATTGATCGGGTATTGCCTTATGGTGAATTGAGTCCTTTCGAAGAGAAGAAAAAACAAGAAATGTTATCTGTATTACATGCAGATATTCAAATGGGAATTGATTTTGTAAAAAATGCAGGTTAGCAGCAATTAGTTAATCAGCACTTAAACAGTCTGTTTTTTTATTGATACCATCGCACTTTAAGTCGATGGTATTTTTTTAACCTCAATTTATCAATACAAGCTTATTGATATGAGTAAAGGGGATGTTTTCCCGAATACTGCCGGCAGCAAAACAGGCTCTGATTAATGATAAGATAAACTTTATTATATTTGGAAATAACAAATCCTTTTTTAGTGTTTTATCTGACTCAATTAATTCTCTATAGTGTAGATATCGATCGAAAACTTACATGAATAGAGTGCGTCTATGGATTACCTGCCAATTTTCACCAAACTTGAAAACCGTCCCTGCCTTGTTGTTGGAGGGGGAGATATTGCTTTTCGAAAAGTTCACTTATTACTTAAAGCGGGAGCAGATGTGACTGTCTGTGCTCTGGAATTTCATCCCTCTTTATTGAAACAAGCTGCTAATCAGGAGTTGACCATTATTGAGCAGGCATTTACTGAAGAGCTTCTGGAAAATAAATGGTTGGTCATTGCGGCCACTAATCAGAAAGATGTCAATGAGCATATCGCCACGGCCGCTCATGCAAAACAATTATTAGTTAATGTGGTTGATCAAGCTGATATTTCCAGCTTTATTCTACCCTCAATTGTGGATCGCTCTCCGCTGGTTGTGGCTATTTCAAGTGGCGGCAAAGCGCCCGTTCTGGCGCGTTTGATTCGTGAACGCTTAGAAACCTTATTACCCATGCATCTAGGTCGATTAGCGGCTATTTCTGCACAATTTCGTCACCGTGTTAAAGAGGTCATTAAATTGGCTCCTTTGCGCAGACGCTATTGGGAAAAACTCTTTGGCAATGGACTGCTTGCTAGCCTGTTGCAAAAAGGCCAAACAAAGAAGGCTATTGCTTTAATGGAAGCGAGTCTCACCCAAGATATCACCTTGGGTGATGTGGCTTTAGTAGGAGCTGGGCCTGGCGACCCATCTCTTTTAACCTTAAAAGCATTACAACTGATGCAGCAGGCGGACGTTGTTTTATATGATCGTCTGGTTTCTTCAGACATTTTAGACTTGGTGCGCCGCGATGCAGATTTAATTTCGGTGGGTAAAGCCGCCGGTAATCACGAAGTAGAGCAGTCTAGAACCAACCAGATGTTAGTGGAGTTTGCCCAACAGGGGAAAAAAGTGGTGCGCCTTAAAGGCGGAGATTCATTTATTTTCGGGCGCGGAGGTGAAGAGCTTGAAGAACTGGTTGAAGCAGGCATTGCTTTTCAGGTTGTTCCCGGTATTACCGCCGCCTCGGGTTGCAGTGCTTATGCGGGCATTCCCTTAACACACCGCGATTTTGCGCAGTCAGTGACCTTTGTGACCGGACACCGAAAAACGGACGGTGAGCAGCTTAATTGGCAGGCATTAGCCGCTCCTAATCAAACCTTGGTTGTCTATATGGGGTTGATTCAGTCAGCGGAGATTCAAACACAATTGCTTAATCATGGACGGGCTCCTGAAACACCAGTCGCATTAGTCAATAAGGGAACGACCTCGAATCAGCATGTTGTGATTGGTCAATTATCTGAACTGCAGCAACTCGGTGGTGGTTTACAAGGTCCAACGCTGATGATAATCGGCGAGGTAGTTAATTTGGCTGATAAACTGGCATGGTACCAGCCTGATAATAATCACACACTTTCAAGGGATCCTTTTTTAGTCAACTTAGCCTAGCCTCGCATTAATGATTATCCATATTGTCATAATAATAACTGGCCCGTTATAGCCTGGTATAAATCACAGGCTGATTCCAGTGCATATATCACTGTATAAGAGCCTGTTAACCGGACTGTTTGCTAGCTAAAGCCCTCAGCATATCTTTAGTGACCAGGGTAATTCCTTTCTCTGTCACACGAAAGCCATTGGCTATGTCTTGTTCTCTATCATAACCAATACATAAACCTGCTGGAATATGACACTTAGTATCGACAATAACCCGGCGTAATTTACAGTGCTCACCCACATCACTTGCCGGCATTAATACAGATTGCTCAATCAGACTAAAGGAGTGTGCATGAACACCCGAGTATAATAATGATTTGCGGATTATTGCGCCGGAGATAATACAGCCGTTGGAAACCGTTGAATCAAGCGCAGTACCCCGGCGTATGTCATTATCAAAAATAAATTTGGCGGGTGGCAGTTGTTCCTGATAGGTATAAATTGGGCTGGATTTATCATATAAATCCAATTGTGGAGCAGGCTCCACTAGCTCCATATTTGCCTCCCAAAAAGAATCTAGTGTACCAACATCTCGCCAGTAAGGCTGATGGTTACTATTTGGATCTTTGAAAGAAAAAGCAAAAACATTATACTCATTAATAATTGATGGGATAAGATCGTGACCAAAATCATGGCTGGAGTTTTCATTTTTATTGTCTTTTTTCAGTTGTTCGAATAAAAATTCAGTATTAAAAACATAATTACCCATTGAAGCTAAGCATCGACCTGGTTTGCCCGGTATTTCGTTAGGAACGACTGGTTTTTCATTAAATGCAATCACCCTGTTGTCCGCATTCACCGTCATAACACCAAAGTTACCTGCCGCCTCTTCGATTGACGTTTCAATGCAGCAAACAGTCATTTCCGCTTTACTCTGAACATGTTGAGCTAATAGACTGCGATAATCCATGCGGTAGACATGATCGCCCGATAAAATTAACATATGTTTAGGCTGTTGACTGCGGATAATATCCAAATTCTGGTATACCGCATCGGCGGTACCTTGATACCAGTTATCATTATGGCGTTGCGAGGCGGGCAAGATCTCAACAAATTCGGATGTTCTGCTTTTAAAATGCCCCCAGCCGCGGTTAATATGACGAATCAGGGAGTGCGACTTATATTGCGTTGCGATACCGACACAGCTAATCCCCGAGTTGAGGCAGTTTGATAATGGAAAATCAATAATCCGGAAGTTACCACCAAAATAAACGGCTGGTTTAGCGCGCCAATTGGTTAACTCAAATAGTCTACTACCACGACCGCCAGCTAAAATAACCGCGTAAGTATCCTGAGTGAGATGACTAAGATTGTTATGATTGTTGTTCCGCATTGCTAATTCCTCTCAATTTGAATGTAAATGTGAAATAAAAATAAAATAATTAGCAGTTTTCTGTGATGGTCAGGTCACTTTTTAATGATCTAAATTTAATGAAGCTCTCTTAAATAGTGCTATTAAGCATAGTAGCTACACAGAATTATTGATAGGATCCAAGCGAATTAAAAAGCATTCAGGGGCATTTATTATTGCAGTTTTCCGTTAAGGTCCGGTTGCGATTATTTTCTTGCCATTCAATCCTAAAGCTTATATTTCCTGGTTATTATTGCATAACCTATCTGTAGGATTTTTTTTGAGATAAAAACGCATTGAATAGCTGCAATTCGATCTGCCTATCTCACTTGTTCAATTCTGTTAGTAAAGAGTGCTTAAAAGTAAATGGCCACAAGCTGGCGGTTTAGCGGTTTTAAACTTGTTAGTGTGAATTCATATTATTAATAACGCAATTAAATGTCTT
>DATBNI010000266.1:0-1598 GCA_036554425.1 Psychromonas sp. | reverse complement strand
GAATCACTTTGCCAAAGAGATTGGGCCAACCTGATCATAAATTAAATTCCTTTGGTATAACTTCTATTTGAATATAAAACTGTTAACGACATTTTCTAGGTATTCCTGGCGGCCAGAAGCGGGTAGCGGTTGAATATTGTTCGTCACAGCTTGTTTTGCAAGGGTTTCAAGAGAAAGCTCACCGTTTAAGATGCTCTTACCCATTTTACTATTCCAACCGGCATAACGATCTGCAATGTTTTTACCAAGTACATCATTTTCAATCATTGCTGCAGCGCGCTCTAGCGATTTAGCCATCACATCCATTCCACCAATGTGACCGTGGAACATATCGGCGTCATCAATAGAAGGACGACGTAAATGAGCATCAAAGTTAAGGCCACCCGTTGTGAAACCTCCTGCTTTAATAATTTCATACATTACTAGGGTATTTTCTTCAACGCTATTTGGGAACTGATCGGTGTCCCATCCTAGCTGCGGGTCACCCCGGTTGGCATCGACTGAGCCAAATAGACCTAATGATGTTGCCGTTGCAATTTCATGATGAAAGCTATGCCCGGCTAACGTTGCATGATTGGCTTCAATATTCATTTTAATTTCATTTTCTAAACCGTACTGTTTCAAGAATCCATAAACTGATGCAGTATCGTAGTCATACTGATGTTTAGTCGGCTCTTGTGGTTTTGGCTCTATTAAAATAGCTCCTTTAAAGCCAATTTTATGCTTGTGCTCGACAACCATTTGCATCATTCTGCCGAGTTGTTTACGCTCTTGACGTAAATCGGTATTCAGTAGCGTTTCGTAACCTTCTCGGCCTCCCCAAAGTACATAATTTTCACCACCTAAACGTTTTGTTGCCGCCATAGCATTGAAGATTTGGGTGGCTGCATAAGCAAATACATCAGGATTTGGATTAGTTGCAGCGCCATTCATGTAACGAGGATTAGAGAACGCATTTGCTGTTCCCCAAAGAAGTTTAACGCCAGTTTCAGCTTGTTTTCTTTCCAGTACATCAACCATTTCTGCAAAGTTGTTTTGGTATTCTTTGATTGAATTACCTTCTGGCGCTACATCTGTATCATGGAAGCAATAATACGGAGCACCCAATTTAGTAAAGAATTCAAACGCGGCATCAGCTTTCATTTTTGCCATTTCCATGGCATTACCGGGTTTATGCCAAGGGTGATCGTATGTACCCGCACCAAACACATCCGCTCCTTGACCACATAAAGTGTGCCAATAGCAGGTTGCAAAACGCAGATGTTCCTTCATTGATTTACCAAGAATAATGCGTTCCGCATCATAATGGCGGAATGCTAAAGGGTTAGTAGATTCAGTGCCTTCGAATTTCACCGGGGCGATGTTTTTAAAAAATTCAGTCATAATCATTATCCAATTGTTGTTGAAAAAATTAACTTGTTACCGGTTGTTATCATTTTCTTTTTTTGCAAACTATTCAATTATGAAATTTAACAGTGCTATTCATAGATTTACTTAATGCTCCTTAGCTCGCATTTTTTAAACTTAAATCTTCTGTTATTTGAACGTTTTTTATAATAGTTCTATTGGATCTGTTCATTAAAAAATAGAAGATAATT
>DATBNI010000244.1:0-1943 GCA_036554425.1 Psychromonas sp. | reverse complement strand
GATTATGATCGAACAGTAGGAGCGTTCAAGCTTTTTAAAAGATCCTTAACCGATCGGCATTGGTCTATTTAGCAAGGCTTTTATTCGGCTCTTGTACAACAACACTCCAGACAGTTTTCAAGATTAGCTAATAAAAAAATGAGTTATGACATATTGGTTTTTATATAACTCGTTGAAATGTATGCGGGTTAATTAAAAGTGTCTGGAGTATTGGTACAAAAGAATTGATTTTATAGTCCCAAAGTACTTTTATGCATCATGGCTCTATGAATTCAGAAAATAGTGGTCAGTGATCAGTGAAAATTAACTCATCAGATACCTTTAAAAGCGCCTCATAGCAACGACGATCAATTTGAGTATCAAGATGCTCCGCCATCATTTCCAGTGCATCAGGCACGGGGATCGGTCCTCTATAGGGGCGATCTGCAGTAATAGCATCAAATATATCTGCCGTTGTAATAATACGGGTATCCAATGTTATTTGGTCGCCTTGCAAGCCGAGAGGATATCCTTTGCCATCCATGCGCTCGTGATGTGCTTGTGCTACGTCTGCAAGCTCTGTAAAAGCGCTAATACGTGAAAGAATCTCACCGGTAAACCCAGGGTGCAATTTAATGGTGGTAAATTCTTCGTCAGTTAATTTCCCCGGCTTATCAAGGATGCTATTACTGATGCCTAATTTGCCCACGTCATGTAATAAAGCGGCGCGCTTTAACCATCGGCGCCGCTCTTCTGAATAGCCGAGCTCTTTCGCCAGCAATTCGGTAATTAAGGCAACACGGTTACTGTGCCCTGCGGTGAAAGGGCTCTTTGAATCGACTACTTGCCCGAAAGCGGCCGCTATCTCATCAATATAATCTTCATCCAGCGTTACCTGAAACTGTGCAGGTTCTAATTGAATGATCTGCTCAGCAAGGTTTGTACTTGCGAGGGTTGTCCAAAATGTATCATCAGCAATACTAAGAAAACAGTCGACAAGAGAGGGGTCAAACCAGCTATTGCGGCGTTTTTTAACCTCGGCGAGGCAGGCGTGGCGGTCTGTTCCTGTGAAAAAAACATCGATCACTTGCGATAACAACGCGATTCTGGAATACAGTGCAATGGCGTTGCCTTTTAGCCCGTAAGGCTGCCCCCCTCCGTTCCAGTGCTCATCCAGTCCTCTGATACCGTCCGCTACCGATTCGTTAAAGCGAAGCTGGCGAGCAATATCAGCTCCTCTCTCACAGCGAGTTGTCATTAACTCTTTGCTCCACTGAGTGCCGTTACGCATAACGGATAAAGTCTGTTTGAAGCGCTCAGCTAAGCCTTGTTGAACACCGGTATGCTGCAGTACAAAATTGAGGACTTGTGTCAGGCTGCTATCCACAAATTTGAAATCATGTTTAAAATCCAGATCGTCAGTGGCATAGAGTTGGCATATGCGGGCAGCATTACTGCTGCATCCCAGATCTTTTAACAAAATTGTATAATACAACTCCCATAATTGATCAGCCGGCAGGCCGCTGGCATGTCCCAGTTGCATTCCTATCCAGCAAGAGCGAACACAGTGGCCTGGTGGTTGTCCTTCTGTCATATCCAGTGCATGGCTGAGAGCACTTATTAGCTCTGACATTTTCATTGATTGATCGGACATGAACGACCTCGTTAATAGAGATATGAGATAAATGATAAATGGGGCATAGAAGAAAGCAAAAGGGCTACCCCGAATAGCGCCATGAAATATCAAAGAGTATAGGTAAAATAAAACGTCATTTTTCATAAAAATGAAAATACATCCTGCCTAATTTTTTTCTCTTTTACCAGTCTATTACTCAACTGTTTTCACATAGCTCATAATTCAAAAAAGCGCCTCCCACAGTTGTGCAAACCAGTTTTGAATATTGCTTTTATTTCTTTTATTCAAACAGACTTATCTGAGGCGGCGCTCTACTTTGTGGGGGCAA
>DATBNI010000233.1:0-4121 GCA_036554425.1 Psychromonas sp. | reverse complement strand
TATAAACTCCTGCAGAAGATCTTCTTTATCCGCCAGCAAGGTTTGCATTTTTTGATATATTTTTAATTCATCGGAAAATTTAAAATTTACATTATCGAAACTCACATAAGCATGAAAGTTTAAACGGGCTAATTGTGTTTTCCATTGTTCAAGATTTGCGGCACCTTCCTGAGTAAAATTTAAAATAGGGATAACCGGTTTTGCCGCATAACTGAGAATCTGTAATTCATCCCGATATTTACCTAAAATGGGCTCACGCAAATCAACTACATAAAAAATAAGATCGTTAGTTAACAAGCTGCGCAGTACCTTTGCCTCCTGCTCAAGTTCAGGGTATTCAGACTGGCGCGCAAGAAAGTGTTGGATGCGCTCAACACCATCGACAGACTGAGCGGTAAAATAAGCACTTAAAATATGATGCAGTCGCATCGAGTCTTCCAGTCCGGGCGTATCAAACAGGGAGAGGCGATGACTGTCATCAATTAATAATGCACCGCCTTCAACATGCCGGGTAGTGCCCGCTTGATCGGCAACGTCACCAAACTCAGGATCACGTAATAAGGTACGCATTAATGAGGTTTTTCCGGCATTCGCATGGCCAACTACCGCAACCGACAACCCTTTTTTACTCATCGAGCCCCCTGGTTTTGAACTGCATAATATTCTCCAGCGGAATATCCGCCTGCGTCGCCAGCTGATACCAATCACTGCGCCGCTTGCTTAGATAAGATGACGCCATATGGCCTTCATCTATCAGTAATAAATAGAACGATTTTGAGGTTAAACTGGTTAATGATTTGATAAAGGCCAGCAAACCACGATCCGGCAGGCGCGTCAGGGTGACGTATAACACCAGTGATTTTTGCTCTGTTGCTGCAATCTCCTGCAATAACTGCTGCTGAGTTTGAAAATCACAGACATTTTTTAAGTGCGCCAGCTGCTCAGGAGAATAGTGCTTAACATGTTTCTGGCATTCAATAAATTGTCTTTCCGATAACTCGACAGCCACCGGATAAAAACAAGGCGGCAGTGGATGGTTTGCCGTTTCCAGCTGTGGCGGATGTTTCACTCCCATTTTAGAGAAATCAGGATCCTTGATGCCCAAAGAGGTGACATTGGGTTTTAACTGTTGCCGTAATTGTACGTAATAAGGCTGACTTAAGCTTAACTGGAATCGCTGTGTTTTTCTAATGAGTAAAAAGCGCATCAATAACAATAAGCAAAAACGCGGCACTATACCGTAAATCAGTAAGCTGCTGATTAATAGGTTGGACCAAACCAGGCGGCTGTTTTGCGCGTCAGCAAGTAGATTAACCGCTCCTAGGTGGCTTTGCTGTATCAGCTGTGGATCCGGGACGCTAACCCCCAATAGATTGGGAATATAAGCGAGCAACTGCGTTAACCACTGAAAGCTTTGCTCAGATAAGATACTGGTCTGCCAAATATAGTCGACCTGATGCGTGGCCAGCATGATCACCAGCATAATAGTTGCACCGGCAAAATAACTTAACCACAACAGGTGGGTGACACAGGATAACTGATAACGTCCTAAATCACCGGATAAAGTGATTTTAAAATAACATTTAAACAGCGGCCAAAAATGCGCATGCTTTGTTGCTTGCGGATTAAAACGTTTTTCAACTGTTTTGCATAAAAACAAACTAAAATTCGCCAGCCAGCCGGCGCTTAACAGATTTTTTTGTAAAAACAGGAATAACCATAGACACAAGGCGAGCAGATTGGGAATAAAAAACAGACCGAACGCCCAAAAAAAGTTTATCTGCGTACCCTGCTCACTAAAAAAAAGCTGCCCGACGCTGCTTGCGCCCAGTATCAATACCAGCATAGATAACAAAACAAACAGGGTGTTGGTTAAGCGCTTAAAATGGCTAAAGAGAGTGGATATTTGCAGCTTTTGATCAAGCTGCTGCGCACGATCCAGCAGCAGCAGCTCAAAGCTGGCCTCTGCCTTGTTTAATGCGGGCGAGAATAAAGCAGGATAATCACCTTCAGCAGCGCGCACACCTTCGGCTAATAAACGTTGCTGAAATAGACTCAATGAACATTCTCCCTAACTTATTTATTTCGCGGACTCTTGGTAGATGAACGAATAGCTAACCACCAATCATCACAAGCATCAATCTGTCCCTCTTCATCCAGAGGAGGATAAGGCAAATTTTTCTCTTTGCATAATTTACTGAAAATAGGATGTCCACCTTCAAATAAAATGCGATGCGCTTCATCCTCAGGCAAAGCGCACTCCCCATTATACATGCCAGCCAGTTCACGCTGGCGTTGTGCTTCATATAATATGAGCGCAGAGGCAACAGATACATTTAATGACTGGCACATCCCCACCATCGGAATAATCACATCCTGATCTGCCAGTGCCAGGGCTTCCGGACTGATGCCATGCTTTTCCTGACCCATTAAAATGGCTGTAGGTTTAGTATAATCAACTTCACGAAAGTCAATCGCGCTATCGGATAGATTAGTCGCAATAATCTGCATGCCTTGGCCGCGCAACGCCTTTACGGCATCCTCCAGGCTATCGTATGAATGCACATTTACCCAATTCTGACTGCCGGTTGCGGTACTGCCTGAAAGACGTTTTGTTTTGTTTTCCCAGGTGGCATGCACATCACTGATACCAACAGCATCCGCAGTACGCACAATAGCCGCTAAGTTATGCGCCTTATGCACTTGCTCCAAAAATACGGTCAGATCGGGTTGGCGATAATTTAGCATTTGGGTAATACGGGCAAGACGTTCGGGTGACATAATGGCTCTCAAAAATAAGGTGAAATATTTAAGCGGCTATTATAAATATTACAGGATAAAAAGACAGTCAAACAGCGCATCTTAGACAAACTACGCCCTTAACCTGTATTAATGTTGGAGAATAGTTAATTGAGAGCAATAAATGCCACTGATTTTTTTCGGAGGCACATTATTAGCTGCTTTCTGATACAATTACATGATTATTTCCGCATACCTATAAGATTTCACGAAGAAGGTTTTTACCATGAATTTTAGGGATTTAGAGTACTTAATCGCACTTGAAGAATTAAAACATTTTCGCAAAGCCGCTGAAAAATGCTTTGTCAGTCAACCGACGCTGAGCGGTCAAATACGCAAATTAGAAGATGAACTCGGCATACAGTTAATGGAACGCTCTCCCCGAAAAGTGCTTTTTACTCAGGCCGGATTGGATATTGTCGCCAAAGCGAAAACCATTTTATTAGAAGCAAAATCATTAAAAGAGATAGCCAAAAGTTACAATGAACCCATGCAGGGTACTTTGCATATCGGGCTTATTCCAACCGTTGCCCCTTATCTGTTGCCTTTGATCATTGCCGAAATAAAGGCGCATTTCCCTGAAATATCTCTGTACCTGCATGAAAAGCAAACCAATGTGTTATTAAAACAGCTTGAGGAAGGGGATCTCGATTGTCTGATCCTGGCACTTTTACCCGGCATGGAATCCTTTGACGAATATCACCTCTATCAAGAACCCTTAGAACTGGCCATCGCAGATGTTCACCCATGGGCAGATCTTCAGGATATAGCACTTAACCGGCTTCGTGGTGAGCATGTTCTAATGCTCGAAGATGGGCATTGTTTAAGAGATCAAGCCATGGGATTTTGTTTTGCGGCAGGTGCCTTAGAAGATGGCAGTTTTCAAGCCACCAGTTTAGAGACGCTGCGCCATATGATCAGTGCTGAAAACGGCATGACCCTATTACCACAATTAGCCATTCCACTCAGCCGCCACCAGGGAGGGATCAAATACATCCCTTTCAAAAAGCCGCAGCCAACCCGTGAAATCAGTTTATTGTGCCGCAAAAATAGTGTTCGCAAGAGCTGTTTTGAACAATTAGCAAAACTGATCAGCTCGATAGTACAGGCTAAATTAAAGCAATATGGCTGAGGACAGCTATGGTTGCGAATTTCAGATACAAAAAAGCCGAACAATTGTTCGGCTTTTTTAATGTCGCTTTAAACTAGGATTTACTCTTCGTCTTCAGCAACTACTGGGCGGTCTACCAAGGTGATGTAAGCCATAGGAGCTTTGTCACCGGTACGGAAACCACATTTAATGATGCTAGTGTAACCGCCTG
>DATBNI010000222.1:0-3137 GCA_036554425.1 Psychromonas sp. | reverse complement strand
CATTAAAAAAGATTTTGAAACGGTTGTAATTTGGTGAGTGAGTAGATAATAAGGCTTTCCGCCTATTTCAATTTCGGGGCAAAATAGTGACCTAATCCTTGCTATTTTAGGTGTTGCTATGGGCATTGTTATAGCGGTTTTAGGATGGATGGGTATCATTGGCTGAACGGAGAAACGAAATACAGGGAATCCAGCAATAGATAACTTTTGCCCTGTGGTGTAACGAATATTCAGAGGTCAATTACTCGAAATTAATTGAAAGAGTAGGTTAGATTCTCTCAGTGCCTGTTTGTTCTTCTTAAAGCGTCAAAATTATGTAAGTCTGAAAATCGAAAGATATGTCTCTAAAATGGTCTTTCGAGGACAAGAGGAGTCAGGTATATGACAGAATTTACGTGAAGCAACAATTGCGGTAATTCTTCAAAGCACAAATTCGCGGGGAATAACGGGATTGCTTTGGAATTGAATGAAATAGCATCTTAACATACTGGGAAGGCTGAATTTTCTCCTCAAAAATGGGCACTTCCATCATCCTTGGCGGCCGTGCTTACTGTGTGTTGCTGTAATGAATATCCAGCTGATGTCCTGTCCCAGTGTAAACTGTAAGGCACGGTTAATCTGAAAGTACCAAAGATCAACAATCGACACTCACGCGCAAGAACGTCTCCTTTCATCCGGTCAATGTACCAGACTTTCAGAAAGTATAAGCCATTGATCTTTATAGATTTCATGCTGCGCATGTATCAAATGTCATGCTAGAGAACGTGACATTTGACATATAGACCCTCCTCATCCGAACTACTATGCTGCAACGATAATACAAAATACGTGTATTAGCTTTGTCGATTTATCAGCCATTCAAATAGCATTCACGAATAGGTATAAAAATGAATTTTTCATTCAGGATCACTTGTGCCATGGGGGCGGCTTTATTTTCCCTTTCTGCATTTTGCGAAGAGGCGGTAGACGAAAAGCAGCTTGAACCCCCAAGTATCGAAGAGATTCTTGTATCTGGCTTGCGTAAGTCCCACTACACGATTATTACCGAAGATGCAGAAAAACTGGTTAATACGGCGGGTTCCTTTGGTGACCCCTTGGCCGCTGTTTCCGCGCTACCGGGTATTATTATTCCAAGAAATGGTGGCTCGCCAGCAGTGCGTGGATCATCGCCGGCAGATAACCGTTACTATGTGGATGGCCTGCCCGCAGGGTATATATTTCACGATTTCAATACATCAATTTTCGATGAGAACGTTATTCAAGACTTCCAGCTTTTCCCCGCTGGTTTTGGCGTTCAATACTCCGGTGCCACTGGCGCCGTATTTGATATCCGTTTGCGCGACCCGGAAAACAAGAAAATATCCACCAAGTTAACGGCTTCCCTTTTTCGTGCCGGTATCTTTGTCGAAAGTGGCATTACTGAAAACTCCGCCTTTTATCTTTCCGTGCGCAAGGGACTGTTGCAGTATTTTGTACCGAAGGATGACGAAGCTGATGAGGACGGCTTCCGCCTGGCCTCACCCCCTGAGGATGGTGACTATCAGTTCAAGTACAAATGGGATATGCACCCTAACCATAGCCTTACGGTTACTGTTGCCGGTGCTAACGATTATGTAGAGGCAGAATTTACCGATATTTCAGAGATGTCACAGAGAAATCCAGATTTTGGTGGCCTTGCCGTGATTGATAAGCAATATGATAGCTTTGGTGGCAATTATGAATACGTGGGTGGCGGTGGCTCACTGCTCCGCTTAACCTTGGCTAGCTATAAAAACTCGGACTTTCTTTCATGGGGCGATGATTATTATCGCCAGACGCGTCTCGATAATGAACTGGCAAGGCTGCATTACACAATACCTTTAGGCGCTAACCACTCAGTAGCTGCAGGGTTTGAGTACAGTGAGAACACATTTACTTTTACCTCGCGGTTTATCCAGTTTGTGTGCTCGGAGTTCGATGTTGATTGTCAAGATGGCCGCCGTGACCTGATTGAGGATAGCGAAAGTGTTGCTATTGTTGAAAGCAGTATGTACTTATTGGATAACTGGCAAGTCACAGAGAATGTCAATATTGAAGCTGGTGTTCAGCGTAGCGGTAACGACTACACCGAAGATTACTACATTAATCCGAGGGCTGCCATTGCCTGGGACATCACTGACGTTTTGACCATCACCAGCTCGGCGGGTAACTACAACCGTACCCCCGAAATACAAACAGTGCTCAGCCTGATAGGAAATCCAGAATTGGAATCGCCCAGAGCCATGCACCTGACTTTGGGGATTGAGGGTGAGATTGGCCAACACTGGAACTGGATGATAGAGGGGTACCGCAAGGAATTGACCAACTTACCACTTGCGCTTAGCCAGAGTGACCCGGGTGGGGAGAAGTTCTACAGTGACGACGTCGAGGGCGAGATACACGGCGTAGACATTATGATTAATAAAGACTTATCAAATAAATGGTACGGATGGGCTTCGTTGAGCGTTGCCAATAGTGAACGCATTAATACCCGAACGGGCCAGAGGCAGACCTATAGGCTGGATACGCCGGTAGTGTTTAACCTGGTAGCTAATTATCAATTTTTCCCCAACTGGAATGCAGGTATTCGCGCTATTTACAAAAGTGGTGAGGCAACGACAGATATTGTTGACGTTAAGCAAAATCCCAACTTTCCCGATAGGTATCAGCCCGTTTATGGAGAGCCGTTTGCCGATCGATTGCCCCATTACTCACGCATTGACTTGCGTTTTGAGAAAGACATGACCCTGCTTGGCCGAGAAGCGGTTTTCTTTGTGGATGTGGTCAATGCCCTAAACCGTCAGAATGTTGTAAGAGAGTACCTCGATTACGATAGGGTTAATGAAACCGGGGAAGTACATTTGACTAAAATAGAAGACATGGGTACTTTTGCCTCTGTGGGTCTTTCCGTTACCTTTTAGTTTCCATAGGTACATTAGTGTTTGCAAAGCCCCCGAGCAGCTTCTTGTCATTTTTAGAAGCCTCGGGAGATTTATTATTGCATAAAAATATCCACCAGTTTTCTGGCTTCACTATAGCGGTCAAAGACGCCGTCCCTAGGGGTGACATTGGTGCCAAGGACTACGGTGATGCCGCTATCGGGGTAAATAATCATATAA
>DATBNI010000211.1:0-4688 GCA_036554425.1 Psychromonas sp. | reverse complement strand
CTTAGTCTCCAGTAGTCAGCATTATTTATGGCAAAGTTTACTGGTTGAAAAAGATAAACAATGGATAACACTCGATTTTGACGGCATTAGTTACCCGGCCCATACGCGTAATCTGCCTCCGGTGAATAAACTTGATTTTGCCACTGATACGCTTTTATTTAGCCAGGGTAGACCCAAAAACTGGTTCCCGATTAAAATGTAGTCACTTACCCAAAAGCATCCCCCTTTGGGTCGATTTATTTGCGAGGTGAGTTTATTATTGTTTCAAAAAAAGCTTGTTCGAAAATAACTAACGGTGATTTTGTGTCTTTAGTTAAGGCTGTCTCAGGCCAATTATAACCGTTTATCACTAGAGCAAAAAGGCGTTCCCCCTGCGCAGTTTTAACAATCCCTAATAAGTTGGCCACTCCTTTCATCGATCCTGTCTTTGCTACCACATTACCTTTTAGCAAAGGTCCTGTGACCCCCTTATGGTAGTGCAGTGTGCCGTCTACTCCGGCAATTGAAAAACTGCCTAATAATTTTAATTCAGGATCATTTTGATAAACATATTTAAGGACAGTCATAAACAGCTTGGCACTCATTAAATTATGACGAGATAAGCCAGAACCATCGGCCAGATAAGCATTTTCTAAATCAACCCCGTGCGCCTGCAGAATAAACTTAAGCGCCTCAGCACCATTGCGAAAATTGCCCTGCGTTTGAAAATAGGCAGCACCCAATGTTTTAAACAGACTATCGGCAATTAAATTATCTGAGTCTTTGAGCATGGTTTGCAATAACTTTTCTAACGAAGGGGACTGATGCTTAACTAATACTTGAGTGCCCTCTTCTGACTGCTTAACCTGCTCAAGTATGACCTTACCATTTAATTTAATGCCGGCATTTTTGAGTTCTGATTCAATAAGTTGACTCGCATATGCAAAGGGGTCGTTGACCGAGAAAGCCAAACCAAAGGGGCGATTTCTCGGCACCATGCAGCCCCATAAATGATAACTGTTGTGACTGTTACGGGTCACTTCTAATGCACAAAATTGTTCATCTCGCTGCGAGGAAGTGACCACATCAACGTCGCTGCTTATCTCAACGGGTTCATAACCTGGGATAAACAAGCGCGCTTTTTTGGCATCTGGAGTCGCTAAGCTGAGGTTACCTAATACACAATTTCTGTTCACAATAATGGCATTTGACGGAGAGGTATAACACACACCCAAATCATTCCAAGCCTGACCATCACTCCATTGATAGCCGCTAAAATGCGCCCCATTAATTAAAAAATCACCCCTTATCTGCTTAACACCCAATGCCTTAAATGACTTCAACATCGCTTTGATATCGGCGCGCGACAGGGTCGGATCGCCGACAAAACGTAAACGAATATCCCCCTGGTAACTATTGTTTTTAATGCGGCTTTTGTTTCCCTCAAGGGTGGTTTGATAGCGGAAATTTTCACCCAGATATAACTTTGCAGCCGTCGCGGTTAATAACTTCTGTAGACTTGCCGGGGTACGTAATATTTCTGCATTGGACTCAGCAAGTAAACTATTATTGGCGGGATCCAATACCAGATAAGAAAGCTGTGTTCCTTTAGGTAATAAAGCATGCAGTGCTGACCATTGATCGGCAAGCAAATTTACCGGCAGCAGAAACAAAGTAAAACACAGAATACGCTTAAACATAAAAACTCCAATTGTCAGTCAGATCGCATCATACCCCCTAATAATAACAAACCCAATTTATAGCCCGTTCAAAAAACATCTTTTCTGTGCTTAAAGCCTTTAAAAAATGCAGAATTCATGGAAGTGCGGTGGTATAATTTTATTATTGTCACTCGTTACCCATGAGTCAGAAAATATGAATAACCCACTATATCAAAAAAATATTATTTCCATCTCCGACCTTTCTCGTGCAGAGCTTGAGCTTATCTTAACAACAGCTCAATCATTAAAACACCACCCGCAACCAGAGCTGTTAAAAAACAAAATCATTGCCAGTTGTTTCTTTGAAGCGTCCACACGAACCCGCCTTTCATTTGCAACCGCAGTGCAGCGCTTGGGAGGCACTGTGATTGGTTTTGATAACGCAGGAAATACCTCATTGGCGCAAAAAGGGGAAACATTGGCGGATTCGGTTAAAATCATCGCTTCTTATGCCGACGCCTTTTTTATGCGCCACCCGCAGGAAGGTGCGGCCCGTTTAGCCGCAGAATTTACCACTATCCCTGTTATCAATGGCGGAGATGGTTCGAATCAACACCCGACACAAACATTATTAGATCTGTTTACCATTTATGAAACGCAAAACAGACTCGACAACCTGAATATTGCCTTTGTAGGCGATCTGAAATATGGCAGAACAGTGCACTCTCTTGCACAGGCTTTATCTTTATTTAACTGTAACTTCTATTTTATCGCGCCAGAAGCCTTGGCAATGCCTGACTACATACTTGAAGAATTGAATGACAAAGAAATCAATTATTCGGTGCACACAAGTATTGAAGAGGTCATTGACTCACTCGACGTGCTGTATATGACCCGAGTGCAAAAAGAACGTTTTGATGAAACTGAATATCAACATATTAAATCCGCATTTTTGTTAAATGCAGATATGCTGGATAACGTGAGGGAAAACTTAAAAATACTGCACCCGTTACCTCGTGTGGATGAAATTAATATCAACGTCGATCCGACACCCTATGCTTATTATTTCCAGCAGGCTCAAAATGGCATTTATGCACGACAAGCTTTATTGGCTTTATTGTTAACCAACCATTTCCAAGATCAAGCTTAAGGGTTAATTATGCAAAAGAAATTACAAGTAGAAGCAATTCAACACGGCTCAGTCATTGATCACATTCCGGTTCAGCAGGGCGTTAAAATCCTCAAATTTTTCAACTTAACACAAACCAATGAAAAAATTACCATAGGTTTAAACTTGGCAACCCACACAGGGCAAACAAAAGATCTGATAAAAGTGGAAAATACTTTTATCAGCGATAAGCAAGCCAATCAGCTGGCCTTATTTGCACCCAAGGCCACCATTAATCAGATAAAAGATTTTCAGGTGGTGCATAAGTTTCAGGTACAGCTGCCAGACTCTTTTATCGGCGTATTAGCTTGTCCAAACAGTAACTGCATCAGTCACCATGAACCTGTGGATACACGTTTCTATGTCAAGAAAAAATCCACTCTTAAACTAAAGTGTCATTATTGTGAAAAAACCTTTGATCATTCATTTTTTAGTGAATTAGACTAAAAATTATCGCCCTGCTTTTGTGTCAGGCCGATAATCCGGATCGGCACTGCGGTTTGGGCTCTGAGTTGTTTGATTTTTATCACGCAAACTCAAAACTGTTTTTTACAATGTAAAAACAACATTGTAAATGAACAAGTTAAGTTTATACTCAGTAATATCATACTAACCATAGGCGAGCCTGATAATGCATTACAATACTTCCCTTCTTTGTGATATTTATGCTGATACTGTTGATGTTGCTGAACCCCTGTTAACCAATTTTGGCGGGCGAAACTCCTTTGCAGGAGAAGTTGTCACAGTCAAATGTTTCGAATCAGTCGGTCTGATTTATAAAACCCTTGAAGAAAATGGCATAGGGAAGGTCTTACTGGTTGATGGTGGCGGTTCATTACGCCGCGCTTTAATCAATGCACACATCGCTGAACTTGCTGTTGAAAATGGCTGGGAAGGTATTGTCGTAAACGGTTGTGTACGTGAAGTGGATCTTCTTGAAGATTTAGACCTCGGTATACAGGCAATCACTGCCATTCCTGTCGGGGCTGAAGATACAGATATTGGAGAGGTTAACTCGCCGGTTAACTTTGCCGGGGTGACTTTCCTGCCTGAAGATATTTTATATGCCGATAGTACTGGCATTATTATTTCGCCGGAGCCCCTCGATATAGAGGAAGTGGCGGAGCTGGAAGAAATAGCTTAGCGCCTAAATTGTAAACAAAAGCCCGATTAATCATAAATCGGGCTTTTAGTTAGCGTTTTAGTTGAAGTAGTTAGCTGACAGTTTCTTCAGCTTGTTCTATTTTACCCACTAATGCGCTCAAACGAGATTGCCATTGCTGGTGCTCTTCTGTTAATCGGATATTTTCGGCCTGCAATTGTTCACTCTTTTCAGCTAAACCCTGCTTATCTTCTTTTAGTTCTTCGACTTCCATTTGCAGCAACGCAATAGTGTCTACCGTGTTTTGAATTTTACTTTCTAATTGTTCTAAAAGATCCAATGTCATCAACTCTCCCCTTAAAATAATGTATGCTGTGAATGCATTGAGAATAAGCATTCCCGTTTACTTATTCAACTATTGTTTTATGTTTCCGGCTATATTATGAAAATATTGATAATATATTGCCAGCTATTAGACTGATCGCGTTAATTAAGTGAGAAATGATGAAAAAAGAGATTAAGCCAGGCAAATACCGCCATTATAAAGGCGGCCTATATATGGTTGAAGATATCGCCACACACAGTGAAAACGAAGAGAAAATGGTGGTTTACCGTCCGTTATATGGTGAGCAAGGCCTGTGGGTAAGACCATTTGATATGTTTATGGAAGAGGTGGAAATTGAGGGTAGAAAACAATCACGCTTTGTTTTTATTGGTTAGACCAGATAAAGCCCCAACGGCCATTAGAGCATTAGCCAAAGAAGGGGTAGAGCATTTA
>DATBNI010000194.1:0-2889 GCA_036554425.1 Psychromonas sp. | reverse complement strand
TATGGTAGACAGTGTTTGTCTGATCGTAGATGCCGTTGACGGCCCGATGCCGCAAACGCGTTTTGTAACTCAAAAAGCTTTTGCACACGGACTTAAACCTATTGTTGTTATCAATAAAGTCGATAAAGCAGGCGCGCGTCCTGAATGGGTTATAGATCAAGTCTTTGATCTTTTTGATAATCTTGGTGCCACTGACGAACAGTTAGATTTCCAGGTTGTTTACGCATCAGCGATAAACGGTTGGGCAAGTAAGGATATGGAAACTGAAAGCGATAATATGGAACCTTTATTCCAAACTATCGTTGACAGTGTTGCGCCACCTGCGGCAGATCGCGATGGTGACTTCCAAATGCAAATTTCCCAACTTGATCACAACTCTTATGTAGGTGTTATCGGAGTAGGCCGTATTACACGCGGTAGCGTTAAAGTTAACCAGCAAGTGACAGTGATTGGCGCTGATGGTAAGAAACGTAACGCTAAAGTAGGTCAGGTATTAGGTTATTTAGGACTTGAACGTAACGATGTAGAACTGGCAGAAGCCGGCGATATTGTTGCTATCAGTGGCTTAGGTGAACTTAAGATTTCCGATACTGTTTGTGCGCAAAACAATGTTGAAGCTTTGCCGCCACTAACAGTTGATGAACCAACTGTTACTATGACCTTCCAGGTAAACAACTCACCATTCTGTGGTAAAGAAGGTAAATTTGTTACTTCACGTAACATTTTAGACCGTTTACAAAAAGAGCTGGTACACAACGTAGCGCTTAAAGTAGAAGAGACGGGTGATCCGGATAAATTTAAAGTATCTGGTCGTGGTGAACTGCATTTAGGTATCTTAATTGAGAATATGCGTCGTGAAGGTTACGAACTTGCAGTATCTCGCCCGGAAGTTATCGAGCGTACTGTAGACGGCCAATTACAAGAACCTTTTGAAACATTAACCGTTGACGTTGAAGAACAAAGTCAAGGTTCAGTGATGGAGCAGTTGGGCGTTCGTAAAGCTGAATTGACTAACATGATGCCAGACGGAAAAGGTCGAGTACGTTTGGACTTTGTTATTCCGAGCCGTGGTTTAATCGGTTTCCAAACTGAATTTATGACATTAACTTCGGGTTCAGGTTTACTTTACCATTCATTTGATCACTACGGTCCGCATAAAGGCGGCACTATTGGTCAACGTCAAAATGGTGTGCTGATTTGTAATCAAACGGGTAAAGCCGTTACTTACTCTCTATTCTTCTTACAAGATCGTGGTCGTCTGTTCCTGGGACATGCTACAGAAGTATACGAAGGTCAAATCATCGGTATTCATAACCGTGCTAACGATTTAACAGTTAACTGTATTCGCGGTAAACAACTTACTAACGTTCGTTCTTCCGGTACAGATGAAGCACAAACACTTTCACCTGAAATTATTTTGACACTTGAGCAAGCGCTTGAGTTTATTGATGTTGATGAATTAGTGGAAGTGACGCCAAAAAGCATTCGTATCCGTAAGAAACTACTGACAGAGAATGAACGTAAACGTGCATCGCGCCCATCAAAATAGTTAATAACTAAAAGCAGCACAGATAAAAAAGGTCTTACTCAGGTAAGACCTTTTTTTTATTTATGATTTAGGGTTATAGTAAAAAGCATAAGATAAACATGGGAATGACAGTGATGAAATTGGGTAGAGAAATTATTGTGGATAAAATTAAAATTGCCTACCAATACTTGGTCTTTGTATGGCAGCGCAGTGAACAGGATAATATTAAGGTGCCGGCAGGGCATCTGGCCTATGTGACTCTATTATCTATCGTGCCCTTACTGGCCGTCATTTTCTACATGTTATCGGCCTTTCCTGTTTTTTCTGATCTGAAGAAAATATTAGAAGATCTTATTTATAACAATCTGATACCCACCTCAGGTGATACGATTCAGGAGCATATCAGCGGATTTATTGAAAATACTAAAAAAATGAGCATGATGGGGATCGGCTCATTGATAGTGATTGCATTGTTATTGATATCGACCATAGATCAAACCATTAACCGGATCTGGCGTTGCACCAATAAACGCTCGCGAGTCCAGGCCTTTACTATTTATTGGACTATTTTAAGCTTGGGTCCGGTGATAATAGGTGCGAGTCTCGCCTTAAGCTCTTACCTTTTTACTGTTTTTCAAGAGGATGGCTCGCTGTCATTTGTGCAGCGACTATTGAGTTTAATGCCTTTTATTTTAACCTGGTTAACCTTTGCCGTTATTTATACCCTTGTTCCTCATCAGCGAGTCAGTTTTCGTTATGCATTAATAGGCGGGTTTATTGCGACTGTTCTGTTTTCCTTTGGCACAGATCTTTTCCGCTTATACATTATTAATTTCCCTTCACAGCAGATAATATACGGCGCGCTGGCGGTGATCCCTATTCTCTTCGTGTGGATCTATTACAGTTGGTTAATTATTTTAATAGGTGCTGAAGTTACGGCGACCTTAGAGGAATTTTTACAGCAGCATAAAGAGAGTAAAGTGGCTGAAGAATTTTTGGGAGAAGATATATGATTGCGCTGATCCAGCGTGTCAGCGACGCCAGGGTGACAGTTGCCGGTGAAACCCTGGGTCAAATAGGCTCTGGATTACTGATTTTGTTGGGCGTTGAAAAAGGGGATGATGATTCTAAATGCAAACGCCTGGCGCAGCGGGTACTCGCTTATCGGATATTTGCAGACAGTGACGATAAAATGAATCTTAATGTGCAGCAAGCAGGGGGGGGAATTTTAGTCATTTCACAATTTACTCTGGCGGCACAAACCAATAAAGGCAATCGTCCGGGATTTTCAAAGGGCGCGGAGCCGTTTGAGGCCAGGCGGCTTTTTAATCTGTTTAATCAAAACTGCGGCGAGTCGGGCA
>DATBNI010000181.1:0-2170 GCA_036554425.1 Psychromonas sp. | reverse complement strand
GTGCCTGTTTTATCTTATTGACTAAAGGTTGGCTCAAGTAGTCATACTCGGCAATTTTGTTGTAATTTCCTATAAACACACTAGTTTTCCTTTTGCTTTACGATTAAATATGAGACTCATTTTTTACTTCATTAAGTTCAGGTTTGCGCAATTTTTTGAAATATCACCATCAAGTGCAGCAATAAGATTATCGACCGCATTACTGACCATTTTAAGGCGCGTTTCTGTTGTAGCTGAGCCGATATGCGGGAACACAACAGCGTTGTCTAATCTGCACAGCGGCGAATTCCCTGGCAATGGCTCAACTTCAAATACATCTAACCCGGCCGCACGGATGGTTTTATTTTGCAGTGCAGTAATAAGGTCTGCTTCATTGACTATTTTCCCGCGTGATCCGTTAATAAAAATAGCCTCTTCCTTCATCATTTCAAACTCGGCTTTGGCAAACATTTTGTCCGTTTCAGGCGTCAGCGGCAGCACTACGCAGACAAAATCAGAGCTTTTCAGCAGCGTTGCCAAATCCATACGCTGCGCATCAAAATCCTGCTCGGCTCTTTCATTATTATTGCGGTTAAAGTAGTTGATTTTCATATCAAAGCCTAAGTGAGCACGCTTAGCCAAAGCATAACCAATGCGGCCCATTCCGACTACTCCCAGAGTTTTCCCATGCACATCCACACCAAAATATTCCGATCCAAGACTTGCCTGCCAACGCCCTTCGCGTACCATATTTGACAGTTCAACGGCACGACGTGCGGTACACATCATCAGCATAAATATAGTATCGGCTGTTGTACTGGTCAGCACTAAAGGCGTGTGCATCAAGGGCAGGTTACGCGCGGCCAGATAATCTAAATCAAACTGGTCAGTACCGACTGAAATGGTTGATATTGCTTTTAATTTAGTTGCTTTATCTAACATTGCTTCAGGCATTGGCTCACTTGCACCAATCAAACCTTCAGCTTCTGCTAAGGCTGCTATGAAACCAGCACGATTTTGCTCATTAATATCCGCAAAATAGGACAGATCAAAATGCGCTTTCAGTCTGTTTAACTGCTGTTCAGGAATACTTTTATATAACACCACTTTTTTCTTCATTTTCTCTCTCAATATTAATAATTAAATCAGTTCCTGACGTGTCGGCAAGCCGTCCATATCACCACGTACCTGTACAGCTAAAGAGCCGAACAAGTTACCTCTACTGGCCGCATTCCCGACAGTTTCACCTTCTAACAGAGCGGAGAGCGCGCCAACCGCGAAACTGTCGCCGGCACCGACGGTATCGACAATACTTTTAACCGGAAATGGCGCCGCGATCCCCTCTTCTCCCTGCGCACTCTTATAATAAGCGCCATCACCGCCCAATTTAACAAAAACAGTCTTGACCCCTTGATTCAAATAAAAGTCAGCAATAACTTCAGGTTGATCGCTGCCAACCAAAATTTCCCCCTCGGCGATGCCCGGCAGCACTATGTCTGATTTAAAGGCTAAGGCATTGATCTCTTTTACCATTTTCGCTTGACTCGACCATAAGGAGGGACGCAAGTTAGGATCAAAGGAAACACTGCAGTGCATCTTTCGGGCTTCTTTTAAGGCGTAATGACAGAGTTCACGCATAGACGGAGAAACGGCAGCCGCCACACCGGTTAAATGTAAATGCGCTTGATTCGCTAATACTCCGCTGTCAAAGTCTGCAGCACAGAGCGTGCTCGCGGCGGAATTTTTGCGAAAATACTGCACCGTAGGATCGCGTCCGTCTACTTCATTTGACTTCAATTGAAACCCAGTGGGGTGACTGTCGCAAAGCAGCACCCTGCTCATATTGATATGCTCTTTTTTAAGTGCACTGTAAATAAATTCCCCCAGACAGTCGTTGCCAACTTTAGTGATATAGCTAGTGTCAAATCCTCTGCGTGCCATGCCAATCGCAACGTTTGACTCTGCACCTGAAATATGGCGGCTAAACTGCTCAACTTTTGAGAGTTTGCCGGGTTGCATGGCAACAAACATCACCATGGATTCACCTAATGTTATGAATTTAAACTTGTTTATCTCTTTCATCTTATCCTCCCCTTGTATGGAACCGGTTCCTAAGTTTAATTAAAAAATTTATCTGCTGACTCCTGCATTTAGATTAATAATATGAATGGCATAAAGACAACCGCCAGCA
>DATBNI010000164.1:0-4864 GCA_036554425.1 Psychromonas sp. | reverse complement strand
TATAAAGCCCCCTCCAAGACGCTTTCAATATCAGCAAAGCCTTTATTCGGGTTGATATAATGTCTGCCTAAGGACTGCACATCGCAGTCCGGTTGCATCCACAATTTATCGGCAAGGGGTTCAAGACCCGCTTCAATCGCCAATTGCCCTTTACTGATTTTTTTACTCTTGTAGGGCAGATAAAGATCTTCGAGTGTACTTTTATTATTGCTTTGTTCGATTTTAACCTTTAAATCCGGGGTTAATTTCCCCAGTGAGGCAATGGCTTTCAAGATGCTCTGACGACGAATGTCTAATTCACGCAAATAAATTAAGCGCGCCTCCAGCAGGCGCAGTTGAATATCATCTAATCCCTGGGTTGCCTCTTTACGATAACGGGCAATAAAAGGCACGGTATTACCATCGTCATAGAGGCTTATAAAGGCGTTAACCTGCACAATCGGAAGATTAACTTCATTTGCAAGCTGTTGATTAACTGGTGCTATAGTTGTTTTCATAATTATCTTTTTAGTTGTGTTATTTGTATATTTCATCATAATTATGGCCTCTCATATTTTGAGCCTTATTGAGCTCAATGACCCTATATTAGGATGATAACATGATTAATTTTGCCGTTATCGGTAGCAACTGGATAACTGAAAAGTTTGTTAACGGGACATTAGTTAATAATGACCTGAACTTAACAGCCGTTTATTCCCGCACCTTAAAGACAGCGCAAAACTTTGCCGGTAAATTTAACCTGCAACTCTGCTTTGATGACCTGCAGGCGTTAGGCCAATGTAAGGATATTGATGCAGTTTATATTGCCAGCCCGAATTCGCTACATTATGAACATGTTTTACTGATGCTGAATAATGGTAAACATGTCATTTGTGAGAAACCCTTAGCGTCTAATATCCAGCAGGTTGAAGCGCTTTACAAAGCGGCGACTGCAAACAATGTTATTTTGTTTGAAGCATTTAAGACAGCTTATTTGCCAAACTTTGCACAAATAAAAAATAATCTCCATAAACTTGGAAAATTACGCAAAGCGCATATTAATTACTGCCAATATTCCTCACGTTACCAAAAATATCTCGATGGGGAAAATCCGAATACTTTTAACCCGCACTTTTCTAACGGTTCCATCATGGATATTGGTTATTACTGCGTTGCTTTTACCGTTGCCCTGTTTGGCAAACCCAAGCATATTCAAGCCGATGCGGTTTTACTCAATTCCGGCGTAGATGGTTGTGGTTCTGTCCTGCTAAATTATGGCGATTTTTCGGTCACTATTGATCATTCAAAAATAAGTAATTCAGACCTGCAGAGCGAAATACAGGGTGAGCAGGGTAATATGCTCATTAAACACGTATCAGAATGTGAACAGGTCACTTTAAGAACAGACAGTGTCGCCGATTTAACCCAGGATCAGCACGAAAACAGCATGAGCTACGAAGCGAGTTTTTTTGCCCGCCAAATTAACCAGGGAAAAATGGATTTGCAAAGTGTTGAACGGTCAAAAATCACATCGGCCGTTATTACCGAAATTCGCCGATTAACGGGCGTTAAGTTTCCTGCGGACAGTCAATAGTTGTATACTGGCAATTACTTCTATTAATATTACAAATTAATCCGCTGCTGATTCTCATATCAGCAGCGGGCCAATGCGTATTACAACAACGGACGCCACCCATTGTTATTGCTAAAAAATAATTTTACCCGCTCTCTTACTTACCTCAGCATTATCACCTTACCGGTTAGCGTATCAGCAGAATCAGATTCAACGGATAATTCTCCCTATCACACAAAAATAACCAACTCTGCTTGGGAAACTAAAAATATTGATCAAAATTTCTATGACTCCCCCTATGCCGTTTCATTATTTAATGCGAAAAATGGTGAAGATTCTGAACGTCTGTTAAATCAAACCTACACTGTCTTTGGCGCCGGATTTGCGGTAATCGGGGTGTTGGGTGTCATGCCTGCCTCAATTACAAACTGGGAAAAATCAGATCAAAGCCTTGGTAATAAGTGGCTGACTAACGTCAAAAACAGCCCAGTATGGGATCGCGACCAGTGGTACATAAATTTTATTGGTCATGGCTATTTTGGCGGCGTTTATTACCAGGCGGCACGAAAATCTGGTTACAGGCAATGGGACGCCTTCCTCTATTCATTTATGATGTCAACTTTTTACTGGGAATATGGTATTGAAGCTTTCGCTGAACGCCCCTCGATTCAAGATATCGTTATTACCCCGGTAATAGGTTGGGCATACGGTGAATGGGCATATAATACCGAGCGGGAAATTTGGAACAATGGCGGTACCCTTTTCGGTTCTAAATTTTTAGGAGGAACCTCATTAGTCATTCTTGATCCGATCGACAGCCTTGGCCGAACAGTGAATTCTATTTTTGGTCACGATATTATCAAGGCAGGTACAGGCTATCTCACTTTTCAACAGCAAAAATCAGGTTACGGTGAACAAGTTGATAACCAAATCGGCTTCCAGATACGTTATGCCTATGGCAGCGATGACGGTGCAGCATTATCCGGGATCAGCAAAAATCGTAAAATTGCTAACGCAGATAGCGCATCGGCAGTTGATCCTGTCGACACCGGCATTATCGGGGTTAGCGTCGGTGCTCTTTATGTGAGTCCGGATAATAGTTGGGGACTCACCGAGGGTTATGGTTACCAATGGTCGCTCGGTTTGTATTTAACTAAAAAGGTCTCAATGCGTTTAAATTACAGCAGTGCAGAATTAAAAGATAAAATAACCGATGAAAGGGTTAAATACGAAAATTATGGTTTAGATACACAGTATTATTTCAATAGTGATGCCAATTTCCGGCCCTTTATCACAACGGGTTTTGGCGAAACCATGTATGACAAATCCAGAGACAGAAAAGCATTTCAAATCAATGCCGGTCTGGGCTTACATTATAAAATAAATAAAAAATGGGCGGTGCAGACAGATTGGCGTCATGTATACACAACCGCACGGGATACCCATGAGGATCAAATCAGTACCTCACTGATTTACCGATTTGGAAAAGGTGAATGGGCTATATAAACAATCCGGCATAAAAAAGACTGCTAAGCAGTCTTTTTTTTTGCGCTAAACTTACCCAAAACCAATCCTATCAATAACAGTTAATGCTGGCTTCCCCTATCCACACTGCATTATAAGCAATTTAGTTCATTCCCTTGTAGTTAAAAACAGCTATCAATATTTTTGAATATGACCTTTGAAATTACCCAATATTAATAAAAAAGTTATTAGCCTATTGTGGTGCTGCGCTGAGCAACAGCGCAGAAAAATACTTTTAAAGGGAATCATTTATGAAAACAACTAAAACAAGCAAAGCATTTATTGGAGGCATGATTTGTCATGACATTTGTTATGAACAGTAATAGCCCGATCAGGCTTCTAAACACTCTTCAAGCTTTGCCTGCTATCAAAAACAGTCCGTTACAAACGGCGGAAGAGTACGGAATGGGTAAAGTTGCCAAAAATGCGGCCAAGTCATTTTCGCTTGCTATATTTGCAGGTGCCTTTATCGCCATTGCTTTTGTTTTTTATATCACAGTCACAACCGGTGCTGCAGGAGCGCCCTGGGGAGTGATGCGCCTTATCGGCGGCTTAGCCTTCAGCCTGGGATTAATTCTGGTGGTGGTTTGTGGCGGAGAGTTATTCACCAGCACGGTATTAACCACTGTCGCCTGGGCGCAGGGTTTATTTTCAACGGCAGAGTTACTGAAATGTTGGTTACGTGTTTACCTCGGTAACCTGGTTGGTGCGGCCTTAATGGTCCTGCTGATTGTCACGGCTAAAATGCATTTATTGGATGGGGGGAGTTGGGGGATTAATGCGTTACAGATTGCTCAGCACAAACTTCATCATGGTTGGTTACAAGCCTTTGCATTAGGCATTTTATGTAATTTATTAGTTTGCTTAGGCATTTGGATGACCTTTACAACTAAGGATATTTTAGCAAAATCCATGCTCCTCATTTTGCCGGTAGCCATGTTTATCAGCAGTGGTTTTGAGCACAGCATTGCCAATATGTTTATGGTGCCTTTGGGTATTGCCATTAACGCCATCAGTGAACCTGAATTTTTCATTGCCCATGGTTTTATCGCGGCGGATTTTGCCGATTTAACCTGGGCAAACTTTATTAATCACAACTTAATTCCTGTCACACTCGGCAATATAGTGGGGGGTGGTGTCTTTGTCGGGCTGGGCTATTGGCTGACGGAGCAAGGCTCTATGCAAGAAAAGAAGCAAAATACACAACAGGCTGAAACGTCCGTTTTAAATCCACGCAGCAAGAGTAATCAATCGCACTATTTATCTGCCAACACTCAGTTAACCCATTCAGGAGAGCCAAACACCATGAAAAATACATTAAATAACTTAACAGTCAACGACATTATGAACAAAAACCCACTCGTGTTGCAACAAACAGATTGTATTTATCAGACGCTTTCATTACTGGTTAAGCATAATATTAAAGGTGCACCTGTGGTAAACCACCAGCAAATATTAATAGGTTTTGTATCACAGCAGGATATATTAAGGTTATTGTGGTCAGAAGAATACGCCATCGGATTATCAGTGCCTGTCTCAACTGTGATGCAGACTGAAATTTTATCGGTAGGTAATGAGCAACCGATAGCGGTACTGCTTGAATTTATGGTGGTGGACAAGGAAGCCTTATTTCCCGTGACCAATAGCGGGTTGTTATCCAGTTATAATTATCAGAGTTATGATCAGCGTCTAAAGGGTGCCTCAGCTAAACGCCCTTCTATCTATCCCGTTGTTAACCAGGGTGTTGTTTGTGGTGTGATTACCCGCAGTCAAATAGCCCGCCTTATT
>DATBNI010000156.1:0-4368 GCA_036554425.1 Psychromonas sp. | reverse complement strand
TCGAACTGAACCTTGGTTAGTTGCAATAATAGTTGAATCGTAAATTTTACCGCAAATGACTCTAATCACCTCCTGACCATATTTCCGCAGCTTCACCCCCTGAAGCGCAAGCTCCGGGTGTTTTTGGATCACGCCGACGATATTTCTGCCGGCAAGTTCACTTTCAAAACCAAACAGGAAGTCGGGTGAGCAGAGATGAAAAAAATGCAGAGCATGGGACTGTAAAGTTTGCCCGTAATGCAGCAGCAATCTTAATTTATAGGCGGATTCACTCAGCTCTGTTACGCCGCTGATCATATCAATCGCCTTGCCGGCGGCAATATGATGACTGACCGGGCAGATGCCGCAGAGTCGCTGAACCAAAATAGGGATCTCCCAATAGGGACGGCCCTGAATAAAACGTTCAAATCCGCGAAACTCTGCAATATGCAGACGGCACTGCAGCACCTGATTTTTATCATCAACGAGCAGCGTCACCTTACCGTGTCCTTCCACCCTTGATACAGGTTCAATCACAAAGCGTTTCAGATTTTTGCTGTTTTCTGCCGTTTCTAATGAATGCTTCATAGGGTTGTCCATCAATCAAAGTGTAATAGGTCATAGGGTAATTCCGGCTCTTTCCCGTCCAGTAAGTCATTGAGTATTTTCCAGAAAGCATCGGCGGGAGGCGGACAACCGGGCAGAAAATAATCGACTTTAATGACTTCATGAATGGGGTAAACTTTTTCAAGCAGATAGGGAAGCTCTTTATCGATAGGGATCTTCGGGTTCACCAGACCAACACCGTTAAGGTAAGCTTCATCTAAACAGTCCTTAACATCAATATTATTGCGCAGTGAAGGGACGCCGCCGTTAATAGCGCAGGAGCCTACGGCAATAATAATTTTACAGTTTTTTCTAAAATGCCTCAGTACGGCAATATTTTCCGTATTACAGACGCCCCCTTCAATTAACCCCAGATCACAATCCGGCGCACAGGTTTTGATATCGTTCAGGGGGGAGCGGCTCAGTTCAACCCGCTCAAGCAGCTCGATAA
Source organism: Psychromonas sp. (assembly GCA_036554425.1). Taxonomy (GTDB): domain Bacteria; phylum Pseudomonadota; class Gammaproteobacteria; order Enterobacterales; family Psychromonadaceae; genus Psychromonas. The sequence continues at coordinate 3,332 of DATBNI010000156.1, read as the reverse complement.
GGCGTTCATCCATATCCAGAAAGGACATATGACAGCCGAAACATCCGGCTAAAGAGCAGGTCGCCAGTTTTAGTTTTTTCTTGGGCTTTTCTGCCTGCATTTGCGTTTTTGCTTTTATAGGGCTTTCAGGACGGAGATTGCCCGGATCGCGAATCGAGTGCTGATCATAAAGTCGCTCACCAATAGGGGTTTTAAAACCTTCCCCTTTAATGATAATGCAGCCCACGGGACAGATATGAGCTGATTTATCGGTGACCTTCATTGTGGTGTCTTTTAGAAGTCCGCTTTTTGAGTTAATGGCCAGTCTTTTATTAATGCTGCGCCCGGCAATAGTAAAGATATCTTTGTGATCGACTTCTGTACTGGAGCGAATGCACAGCTCGCAAAATATACAGCGGTTCAGATCGAGCATCAGGTCCGGGTGACTGGCATCGACATTTCGGTGCGCGGTAAACTGCGGAAAATGCAGATCTGTCACCCCTAAATCATAGGCCAGAGCCTGTAATTGACAGTTACCGCTGCGTTCGCAAAAAGGGCAGTAATGATTACCTTCGACAAACAGCATCTGTACCAGAGTGCGCCTCATGACCGTGAGTTCATGGGTTTCATTTTTGACCTGCATCTCCGGCTGCGCCTCTGTGCAGCAGGAAGATTTTTTACGGCCGTTAATGTCGCAGGTGCAAAGCTTACAGCTGCCGTTCGGGGTAAATTCCGGATTAAAACATAAATGAGGAATATAGATATTGGCTTTAATGGCCGCCTGCATAACGGTTTCTCCCGCTATAAAAGGGATCTCCTGGCCATCTATGGTGAAGGTGTTGCTGTGCTTGCTCATAACAATCAATAACCTTATGTTTTGCTCTCTATGGTCACTATATCAATCGCCCGTTGAATTGATTTTTCCACATCAAATGCAGGCTGATACTCAATATCTTCCATGCGTTTGACAAAATATTCGGGAAATTTTTCCAGTGTTTCTAACATAGGCTCTGCGGCTCTTTGTCCTAATCCGCAATGGCTCATTTCATTCATCACCTGGTTAAGCTGTTTTATGCTGTCCAGATCCAGTCTGGCGCCTTGCCCGGTGGCGACTTTATCGGCCAAATCACAGAGCAGTTTGGTTCCTACCCGGCAGGGAGTGCAGAAGCCGCAGCTTTCCTGCATAAAAAAATGGGTAAAGTTAAGCGCATTTTCCAGAATATCGCGGCTTTGGTTAAACACCATAAAAGAGCCGCCGGTATTGAGAGAGTCAAATGAAATTACCCGGCTAAATTCTTTGGGGGTTATCAAAGTGCCCGAGGGCCCGCCAACCTGCACCGCTTGGACAGATTGTGCGCCGCATAAATTGAGCACATTTTTCACCGGCAGTCCCAGGGGGATCTCGTAAATCCCGGCTTTTTCAACATCGCCGCTGATGCTTAAAATTTTACAACCGCTAAAGCCGGCAAGTCCCTGCTGTGAAAAATTTTCAGCGCCTTTTTCTATAATAAGCGCGGCATAACAAAAAGTTTCTACATTATTGACAACTGTCGGTTTCCCTAAGTAACCCTGAGTAACAGGATAGGGTGGCCTGATGCGCGGGATGGCACGACGGCCTTCGAGGGATTCCAGTAAAGCCGATTCTTCACCGCAGACATAGGAGCCGGCACCCATAAATATTTCAATATCAAAGCTCAGTTCAGTGTTTAAAATATGTGCACCTAACAAGTTGGCCGCGCGGCGTCTCTGTAATGTTTCCTGGAGCTTTTTATAAAGATGCTGATATTCATAACGCAGATAAATAATGCCTTTTTGAGCGCCGATAACATAGGCACAAAGGGTCATTCCTTCAATTAACTGCTCGGCATAACTGTTCAGTAAAACGCGATCTTTAAAGGTCCCCGGTTCGCCCTCATCGGCATTGCAGACCACATAGCGCTGATTGTCGTCGCTTAGCAGGCAGGACTTCCATTTTTCAGCGGTTTTGAAACCGGCACCGCCACAGCCGCGCAGTTCTGACTTGTCAATTTCCGTAAGGCTGTCGTGAGGCGCTGATGCCAGGGCTTTTTTAATCGCCTCCCCGGGCTTGCTTTCAGAATTTAATAACACGCCTTTACTTTGGATATTATCAGTTACCTTAAACCATGCCTTTGGCCACGCTTCAACGGCAATATTTTCCTCAATTTTCGCAACAATCTGGCCGACTTTTTTTCGGGTTAGGCCGGTCAGCGCTAAACCGTTAACCAGAACCGCAGGGCCATGATCACTCATGCCCGTACAGGAGGTGTTTGCGACTGTTACCCGCCCGTCTGCTCTGGGCTGATTTAATTTAACATTGAGTTTTTCACAGAGATAAGCGCTGATCTCATTTTTACCCGACATATGATCGATTATGCTATCACTGATGTAGATATCATAATTGCCTCTGGGGTGATAATGGAGAAAGTGATAAAACTCGATAAGTGCCCTGATTTTAGGGATGGATATTCTCAATTCACTGGACAGTTGCTGTATCGCCTGTTCAGGAATATGGGTGTAGATGAACTGGATATTACGCAGTATTTGTAACAGATAAGTGGCATCGCCCCGATAGACTTTGACTTGTTCATTGATCAGAGCGGCAAGAGCTTTATTCATTATTAAACGCTCCTAATTAGTTATCAGCACGCCTGCTTGATTTAAATATTAACGCCTTTTATTGCTGCTGAATGGTTAGGTTTAAGCGCAGATAATTAACTGATGTACCCCTTTAAAGATAGACTAAATCCGTTAGTTAACTTAATTAAAATGTGCAGATACATCTATAATAATAACAACAGAATTAATTATTATAAAATTGAATAACTTCCGCTGCTAATTAATTTATTTTCTTCAAAATTACCTTAATCAAAAAAGGTGTGCCTGTGCAACAACGATATCAGATAACTGTTCAGGGTAGGGTACAGGGGGTCGGTTTCAGGCCTTTTGTTGCAGTGACCGCCGCCAGACTAAACTTATCCGGTTGGGTGCGTAATATCAGGCAGTCGGTATTAATTGAGATACAGGGCGAATCGGCAAAAACGCAAAAGTTTTTGCGCCAACTGCAGTCAAAGTCGCCTGCTCTGGCAAAGATTGAGCAGCTTAAGCACCAAAAGATTGACAGCAAAAATGAGACCGGATTCCATATTTTAGATAGCAGCGGGCAAAATGAGGGGGCGGTGAGTATTTCACCGGACATAGGGATTTGTAAAGACTGCCAAAATGAGCTTTTTTCCCGAGAGAATAGACGTTATCACTACCCCTTTATCAGCTGTACCCAATGCGGCCCGCGCTACAGTATTCTTCGAAAACTACCCTTTGATCGCTGTAATACC
>DATBNI010000140.1:0-6378 GCA_036554425.1 Psychromonas sp. | reverse complement strand
TAACTAATAAGGATAGGTCGGAGGGCGCAGGGTCAGGTCTTTAATTTTGAATTTTTAAAAGACTCATTTTGTACCATCGAAAATTCAATTAATTAGAACAGCAAACCAATGCGGTTATGGAGATTCCCATCCATTTTTCTTGTGCTGAATAAGCGCTTTAGCAAGAAAAATCATGGATGATTTTTCTAACCTCAGCCAGTACAGGGACGTAATGTCTGAGGTGGTGCGTTAAAAAGCGGTTGGGCAGTGCAAGATCAAAAAAATGGCTGGGCGGCTTTTCTTTTGCTTACTTTACTTTGGCCGTTCAAAGAAAAGTAAAGTCGCCGTCAAGGGCGAAATACCAACAAAAAAGTTAAACCAACAGCAACAAGCGAAAGCTTGCGAATAACCAATGCGGGATCTGACCACATAAAATGTGACAACCAAAAAGTAGCTCGCCGTCAAAGGCTAAAGGCCAACAATAAACGTTAAACCAAACGCCGCAAGCGAAAGCTTACGAATAACCAATGCGGCAGATAGGGCCACGAACAAAACTCTCTTTACCTTATTGCTCTTGCTGTTGAGAGAGCATGACTCTCTCGAATTGCGAAACTCCAACAATAAAAGTTAAACCAAACGCCTAAAGCGAAAGCATAAAAACAAGGCAAAACGGGTAGGCTAATTGACCGGTAGTTCAGGATTTTGAGCTGGGCAGGCCCGGCTCAGTAGAGGTATGTGCTGTCCCCGCTTTTTTAAAGAAGCAATGATTAGTCTGTTAACAGCCTCATAATAAAAACCCTTATTCAGTTCGAGAAATAAATAAGGGTTTTGTTTTTAGCCAATAGACGAGGTTATTGATTAAAAGGCGTTGGAGCCCATCACTTTGCCCTTGACGGTTTTTCCGTAATAGCCTTGGTGATTATGATATTTCTCCTGGTTTGCCTTCAAATCGCCTTTAAAACGAGGATCTTGAGGGCGTTCATGACTGTTCATGAAGGCTGCTACATCCCATGCTTGTTGTTTGCTGATTTGAATGCTTTTACCCAGCGGCATGTTTTCATAGATAAAGAATGCCGCGGTATTTATACGGTGCATCCCTGCGCCCCAGTTGAAGGAATCTTTGCCCCATAATGGCGGGAAAGATTGTATGCCGTTGGCTTTAATCCCTTCGCCATTTGCATTATGACAACTTGCACAGTTTGTATTATAGACAATCTCTCCACGTTCAATAGAAGGAGCTTGCTCAGGTTTATCAAGTTTAGGGTAGCCACGACCTGCTAAGGATCTGCGTTTTCCTGCGGGTAAATCTTCTCTCATTTCAACCGGTAAAATAAATGATTCATCATTACCACCCAACTGCAGGGCTGCGTCAGATAATTCAGGAATAGGTCTGTCCTGCATGCCGTATTTATCCAATAATCCGCCCATGGCTAGCCAGTAAGAGTAGGCACTCAGGGCGACTAATTCTGGAGAGTCTTTTGCTGGTGGTGTGCCGTCCATTGAGTAAGTAAAACAACCTTGAATACGTTCAGCATAGGTATTAACTTTGTCGTTTTTAGAACGATAAGCAGGGTAGGCCATAAACGCTCCCCAAAGCGGGGCTGAATTGGCTTTCATGCCTGACTGCATATGGCAATTGACACAGTTTTGTCCGTTACCGACGTATTTGTCGCGCATGGTTTGTGAATTAACAAACAGGGAATAGCCTTGTTTTACTTTTTCACCAAAAGGCGTATTGGGGATATGACTCAAGTCCCGTGGAACTAAGTTATTCGCTTTTATTGTTTTTGGGTGTGCCGGAATTTCAGTTTGCTTATCTGGCAGTTCCGTCGCGGCCATAACACTTTGTGAAAATAAGGTGGCAGTTGCCAGAGCGATTAGGTATTTATTCATCAAATGTTCCTTATTTCACGTTAGCAAAGTATTGTGCTAATTGAGATATTTCAGTATTGGTGAGCTGTCTTGCAATACTGCCCATTACATCATTGAGATCCCCTGAACGTGTATTATTTTTCCATGCTGTTAGCTGCTTCTCAATATAGTCGGGATGTTGATTGGCTAAACGAGGGAAGGCTTCAACGCCCATACCGCTTGCACCATGACAGGTTGAGCAAGCTGGAATATTGCGGTTCCAATCACCTTGATACACCAATTTACGGGCAGGATCATCGATAATAACGTGATCACCGCGTTGCTCTGGATTTTTAATATCAGGGGTTGGCAGGGAAGCAAAGTAGTTGACGGCTTGTGCTTTTTTCTGCGGATCAGAAACCAGTGCAGCCATTGCTGTCATCAGCGGATCGCTTCGTTTTCCCGAAAGGAAAAGATCTATTTGGTTGGTGAGGTATTCCGGATTTTGTCCTGCAATCATAGGGGCTGTGATAGGTAATCCCATCCCTGTCGTCATATGACAACTGGTACAGACGGTTGCAGCGGGTGGAACGGGGGTCGCCAAAGCCGGAGTCATTAATAGGAACAGAGTCCCTAATCCCACGCAGCCTTGAATTTTTTTGGTGATTGACATAAGTACTCCACAAAATTATTTTTATTTTCTTATAAATTTTTCTTCTTATTATCAAGGTTATTTATGGGCTTGGGTATTGTGGTTGTCCACATATATTCTTATCTGTGGGATATTCATAAGATTATTTGCGACTGTCAAAGTCACTGATTAGCATCAGCAACTTTGATTTATTAAAGCAGGAATTAACTGATACTTATTTTAGCCGGTAAGGCTTGTCTTGCGGCAGCACCAACGACCCAATCCAGTAATACGCCTTTACCTTCACGGGTTGGGTCTATTAAACCAATGTCATTAATATTCACCCCATCGCTTGATTTCATTTTTACGGGCTGCTGAGTATCACCAATCCAGTGTGCACGTTCACCCAACTCTTTATGGCCAAAACCATGCTCAAAACCCAGCGTGCCGATTTTAATACCACTCACTAACATGGCCAAGGCTTTTATTGAGCTGCTGGGTGTGGTTATAGTAAAGACATCTCCCGTTGTAATGCCCCACTTTTGTGCATCTTGCGGATGCATATAAACAGGATTAACGCCTTTAATAGAATTCAACCGCGGTGATAAATTCGATACGGCGCTGTGAATATTCGACTTAAAGTTGGTTAAGGTAAAGGGCCATTGCGCTTTCGGGTATTTATCACTCAGTGGCGTACCATCTGCTAATCGTTGCGGATACCAGGTAGGGCAACCTGAGTATTGCTCGCCGGTCATGCTATTGCGGGAGGTACCGAGTTTTTCATTCCAAATCGCCAGCGGTCTCTTCCACTGGTGCTTCATTTCCTCGCCTTTATAAGCTTCTGTAGCGTCCTCAAAACGTCCGCCGCGAGCAAAAATATAAGCGACTTTAGTGAATTCCTCAGGCGTGAGAACACGTTGCATATCCGGCATTAAACGTTCAAGACCCGATAAAGCAATATCTTCTGCACTGACATTGGGGACTCCATTTGCGGTATAAGCAAGGTTTGCCGCAGCGCGCAGGTAGAAATCTTCCGCGGAGTGTATGTGATGCCAGTTACCCTCTGCATCAGAAATAGCATTGTCGCCAAACCCGCCAAGGTCCATTTTCTTTGCCAGATCGATGAAAAAATTTTCTAAATTAATCGCTCGACCGTCGGCTGTTTTTTCCGTTAATGGCGCCACAACAGGCCAGCGAGCCGTTACCGCTTTGGTTGGGACACCATGCCAGGGTGATGCCATTCCCCAGCTTTCGTAGGTTACCGTGTCCGGTACTAAGTAATCAGATAGCGCAGTCGTTTCATTAATGAAGGCATCGACAGATACGATCAGACCGAGTTTTTTTGGATCTTTAAGTTTATCGCTTAATAGTTTATCTAACCCAGGTACACCATAAAGAGGGTTTGCCATGTGGTTTATCCACGCTTTTGCCCGGTATGGATAGCCATCAATGGCGGCAGATAAATGCTCCGTTAATAAGGGGGCTGAAATCGGATACCAGGGCGCACGCGTTGGATAAGGTGATTGACCGGCCGCTATTCTACGTTTGTACTCACTGGTTTTTTGATAGGGGAATTTATTGCGCGATAAGAAAATGCCCTGTGGTTTTACTTTGCCTTTAAATTTTGCAAAGTTATAGCGAGGGCCTTCCGCTGAGGTCGGGTAACCGCCTGCTTTTGCCATAGTACCGCCTTTCATATTAATGTTACCGATCAGGGCATTGAGCATCAAAATAGTATAAGAATTATAAAAACCATTAGTGTGCATATTGCCGCCATGGGTATCAACCACTGCTTTGGTGCCATGACTGGTAAAGCGTTTTGCTAATGCAATAATATCCTCTTCTGAGATCCCGCATTGTTCACTGTAGAAAGCTAAATCGTATTTAAAGGCTTCTTCTTTTAAGCGCTGCAGTGACGATTTAACCGTCACTGTGCCCGTGGTGGTTTCTATTTGCTGGCTAACAAGCAGCTGCGCAGGTTGATTTTGAGTGTTCACCGCAGGCTGACGGCTTTGGGCATCAATAATAATATAAGGATCACTGTCAGAAAGTGCATTACCTTCAAAAGGCAGGCCCATTTCAGAAGCGCGTAAGAAAGCACCGTAACGGGGATGAGCTTGATCACTGATCACAAGATGCGTGGCATTACACCAATGGGCAGTGCCTGCAGTTTGCATTGCAGCAACGCCGGGTTGTGCTAAGAAAGTGTGATTAAAGCGTTGGTTGTTAATGATCCATTGGATCATACCCAGAACTAATGCTGAGTCAGTGCCCGGGTTAATGGGTATCCAACGGTTGTTATCACCTGCTGCGAGGCTTGATGAACCTGCCGGTAAGCTTGGCGTAATAATAGTATAAGAAAAATTGCCGCGGCTACGTGCTGCCGCTAATTGGCGAGCTTGACGTTTGAACGGGTTGCCTGCCTGAGCCGGTGACATGCCAATAAAAATCGCAAATTCGCTGTGCTCTAAATCCGGTTTAACGTGAGCAAACTTATCTAAATCATTCATTAATGCGCCGGAGCCTGCACGGAAGGCATAACCACAGTAGGATCCATGGTGACCAAAGTTACGTGTACCATAACTGTTGAACGCAAAGCGTTTTAAAATATCAGAACGACCTTCATTGCCTGCATTGGTGACTAAGAGTTGGTTGGATTTGGGGCCATATTCAGGGTTGTCAGCATCCAGGGATGTTTCAATATCTCGAATGTCACGTAAGCCTTCAACGTGACCTTCACCAAACAGATTTCCCCCTTCAACCACTTCCTTAAGCAGTTGTTCATAATTGATGGGTGCCCATTTACCTGCTCCTCGTTTCCCGACCCGTTTTAGTGGTTGAGTCACACGATAAGGGCTATTACGAATTTCCATCATGCCGTTACCACGGGCACAGGCGGTTGAGCGTCCGGCTAATCCTGCTTCACCTGCCATGCTGATGTAGGCCTCTTTTACGGGGGTTTTAAAGGGGATCTGATGTTCATGTGATAACGGATGGTAAGGATTACCCGCAATACGCAGAAGATTATCGGTGTCATTATCAATACGCACGCGTACACCACATAAGGTCCAACAACCAAAACACATTGATGGCGCTACCCGCTGTTTTGGGTTAGCAATTAGCTTACCGTTTTTGGTCACTGTGTATTCAGGATCTAAAGAATTACCGTGATGAATATGCTTGGTTTTCTTGCCGGCGGTGCCTTCAACAATACCATGAGCTATATGTTCTCCGGTGGTTGCGTATCCCGCAGCGAAAGCGCCTAGCGCACCTGCACCAAGGCCTGATTTTAAAAACTGACGACGTTTGTTATCCATAATCCAGATCCTTATTTTGTAGTGTGTGCAGTAGTTGCAAAGAGGGTGTTTTTAGCGTCAATGATTTCAGAGGCGGCCAGCGCCAATGCTATCCATAACCCGAACATACCTATAATGCCTAATAAACCGGCGCCCTCCATTGGCAGTTCGTAGGGGTAAGGACCCACATCAAATTTAGGAATAGTTTGCACATCCATCATAGTGACCCAACGTAAATAAAAGCTGGCAACCAGGCTGGTGGCACTGATCAATAGAAAACTCAGTCGATTTAAGCGAGTAAGAGTTTGAGCGACAATAAAACAGACCATAAAGCTGATAGAAACTAGCCCTAATCGTATGGCCCAATCTTTGTTCTCATATAAAGAGAAATAAGGATTATTAGACGCCCATAACGGCACTAAAATTAATGCGAGCAGCGAGCTTAATATCAGCACCCGTTTAATAAGAGAGGCATCGCCCGGAGTCATTGAAGTCTTTATTGAGCTGTTTTTATCCGATGGGAATAAGAACAGCAAAAGGGCCGCAAATCCAATCGCCCCAATAAATGCGGTAACAAACCACAGAAGAGGAGAGGCGGCTTGATTCCATAATGGACGGCTC
>DATBNI010000111.1:0-13889 GCA_036554425.1 Psychromonas sp. | reverse complement strand
TCCGTCAGACTTTTGATCTGCCCTGTGATGATCTTAGTTCATTAGATTTACAAGCGGATGCCCTGCATACCTCGTTAATTATTGAAGAGTTAACCGAATTGGCACAGGCCGACTGCAAAATTGAACAAGCTGATGCCATAGTCGACAGTGTTTATGTTCTGATGGGACGCTTAGTCCACCTGGGCAACACCCGGGCAGATGATAATGTTGAGATCAGCTATTTGATTGATTTGTTTTTAAATGTCGCAAAACAGCTTGAGATTGACTTTTTACCTTGCTGGGATGAAGTGCATTCAAGCAACATGAGTAAAGTCTGCCGAAGTCCCCGGGAGTACCAGGAAACACAACAATTTTATGCCGGCCAGGGGATTGAATTGGTTGATAGCGTTAAGGGGGATTTTATTATCGCTAAATGTGCACAGGATGTGCAGCTGTCCGCTAAGGTAATTCGTCAGGGTAAGGTATTAAAGTCTGTTTATTACCGTCCTGCTGATTTAGCCCCCTTAGTCTAATAAAATACAAAAAAGAGGAAGAGAGATTGGCGTTGATAACGGCAATCTCTCTGCCTTTTTTATTAGCAGCTTAAGGCTATTTTTATTAACCGCTTACACTCATTAGCTGGCGCGCAGTTTTTTGGCTGCCGCCACCATGTTCAGCAATGCCGGTTTGACCTCTTCCCAGCGTCTGGTTTTTAAGCCGCAGTCAGGATTAACCCAAAGTTGCTGCGCCGGAATACGCAGGGCCGCTTTTTTCATTAAGCTGACCATTTGCTGGACATCGGGTATGTTGGGAGAATGGATATCATAAACCCCGGGTCCTATCCCATTGGGGTAATTAAACTCTTCGAATACGTCTAATAATTCCATATCCGAGCGGGACGTTTCAATGGTAATCACATCGGCATCCATTTTTGCAATTGCCGCGATAATATCGTTAAACTCGGAATAACACATGTGCGTGTGAATCTGGGTTCTATCCTCAACACCGTTGGCGCAGAGGCGAAAGGCGGCGATTGCCCAGCTTAAATATTGCTGCCATTGGGAGCGATGCAGAGGTAATTTTTCACGCAGCGCCGCTTCATCAATCTGGATAATATTAATCCCCGCCTTTTCCAAATCAAGGACCTCCTCGCGGATGGCCAGCGCAATCTGCATGCAGGTCGTCTGCAGCGGCTGATCATCACGTACAAAAGACCAGTTTAAAATAGTAACAGGCCCGGTAAGCATGCCTTTTACCTGTTTTTCAGTCAGAGATTGCGCGTAGCTTGACCATTCAACCGTCATTGCCTTGGGACGGGAAACATCACCAAACAAAATCGGCGGTTTAACGCAGCGGGAACCATAGGATTGCACCCAGGCAAATTGGGTGAAAACAAAACCGTCCAGGAGCTCGCCGAAGTATTCAACCATGTCATTTCGTTCCGCTTCACCGTGCACCAAGACATCCAGGCCAAGCGCATTCTGCTCATTGATACAATATTCTATGGAGGCTTTGATGCTTTTTTTATACTGCTCTTCATTGATATCCCCTAAACGTTTCGCCTGACGTAATTGACGAATATCGCTGGTTTGCGGGAAAGAGCCAATGGTGGTGGTTGGATAGCTGGGCAGATTTAAATAGGATTGCTGTAAGGGTTCCCGTTGGCTTATTCCCAGGTTACGCTCCCCTAGTTCAGGGGTGATATTAAGCACTTTGGTTTTAATCTCTTGTTGGTGGACTCGTTGGCTGTTGCGACGACTTTCAATACAGAGTTTATTATAATCCAGGGCAGTTTGAACGCTGCTTAAACCATCATTTAAAGCGCGGCCAATCAAGCTCAGCTCCTGTAATTTTTGAACCGCAAAAGCCAGCCAGGATTTAACCTCGTAATCGAGTTTTTCTTCATTATTGAGATCCATGGGAACATGCAGTAATGATGAGCTGGGTGCCAGCCACAGCCTGTCTTGTAATTTTTGATGGATTGGAATCAATTGATCTAAGCTCTGCTTAAGATCTGTTTTCCAAATATTACAGCCATTGATAATACCCAGGGATAATACTTTTTCATTGCCTAAATACTCTATCGCAAGCTCTATTTCATGTGCCGCGTTAACCGCATCAAGGTGCAAACCTGCCACGGGCAGTTCACAGGCCAGCTTTAAATTATCTTTAAGCTCGCCAAAATAAGTGGTTAAGAGAAGCTTAACCTTGGATTGTCCCAATTTTTGATAACTGCTCTGCAGGGCTTGCTGCCATTGTTTAGGTATTTCCAAGACCAAAACAGGCTCGTCTATTTGCACCCAGCTAATGTTTTTTTCTGCAAGTAATGCCAATAATTCAGCGTAAACCTCCAGCAATGCAGGCAGTAGAGCGAGTTTTTGGCTGTCATCTTTTTCTTTGCCTAACCACAAATAGGTCACAGGTCCGATGATCACGGGTTTGACGTTTTTATTGATTTTCTGCAGCTGTTCAATCTGCTCCATAAGCTGCCGGGCATTTAACGAGAAAGTGGTCTGGGCATCAAACTCCGGCACTATGTAATGATAGTTGGTATTAAACCATTTGGTCATTTCTCCGGCCTGGCTTTCACCCGAGTGCCCATGGGGCGCAGCGCAGCAGGCCTTGGGCTGAGATCGGCCGCGGGCTACACGGAAGTAATTATCTAAACTGTTGTCCTGCTCACTTTGTTTGGCACGGCGCGGAATATTCCCCACTAAAAAACTGGTATCAAGTACCTGGTCATAAAGTGAGAAATCACCGACAGTATATAAATCCAGCGCCAATTCCTGTTGATCCAGCCAGTTTTTCTGGCGTAAAGCGTGGGCGGTTGTTTGCAGTTGCTCTGCGCTTGATTCTCCACCCCAGAATTTTTCTAGGGCAAATTTAAGCTGACGTTTATTGCCAATACGCGGGAAACCTAAGTGATGTAATTTAGCCATAGTATTAATCATCCTTTTAAATAGAGTCAGACATTGAAGTTGATAAGGATTATATTTAGAATTAACTATGAAAAATAATGATAAATTATCGCTAAACCATGAGGTAAGTTCATAATGATTGAGTTGTCGCATCTCAAAATCATGATTGCATTGCATGACAAGGGCACTTTAACGCTGGCGGCCGATGCTTTATGTTTAACCCAATCGGCTTTATCACACCAGATTCGTCACCTTGAAAAAAAGTTAAACGTAAAACTATGGCAGCGTTGCGGGCGTCGCCTGCGCTTAACCCCGGCCGGTGAGTTATTACTAAAAGTGGCCAAACAAACCGTGCCTACCTTAGTGCAGACAGAAATGACTTTAAAAGCTATGGGGCAAGGGCTACAGGGGTTGCTGCGGATCGGGGTGGAATGTTATCCCTGTCAGGAATGGTTAACCCAAGTGGTGGCGCAGTTTTTACAGACTCAGCCAAATATTGATATTGATATTATCAGGAAATTTCAATTTTCAGGGATCAACGGATTAATCAATCAGCAGGTTGATTTGCTGATCACGCCGGATCTTTATGAGCATAAAGAATTACAATTTCATCCATTATTTGAATATGAGCAAGTGCTCTTAGTGCCCGCAAAACATCCATTAGCGAAAAAGAGTCACATCGTTGCCGCGGATCTGCGCGATCAGATGTTATTTACTTTCCCGATAGAAAAGCAGCGCTTAGATATATTTCAATTGTTTTTATGGCCGGAGAAGGTTGAACCCAAAGCGCATAAGCAAATTGAATCCCTCGCTATCATGTTGCAGATGGTCGAACACCAACGCGGAGTCTGTGTCTTACCTGAATGGTTAGCCGACAGCTACAGTCTGCAATATAATGTCAAAAAAATACGTTTGGGTAAAAAAGGCATTTATAAAACACTTTATGCTGCGATCAAAAAAGAAGATCAAGAGGTCTCTTATATTAATGCCTTTATTAAATTGGGGATGGATAACCCGGTCAACTCGCGCGTCTCATCTGAACATTAAAAATAACCTGCGTACTAAAGCGGAGCACTGACTGTTTCTGCTCTGTTAGGCTGAGGATTAAGGCAATAAGAACACTTATTTTAGGTTCCGTAATGAACAATGAGTTTATTTTGTTAAGCATCCAGAATAGCTAACTGTTAACGCGCTGTTAATGAGCTTTAAATGTACCCAAAAAGCGCAGGGAATGGCCTTTAAAATTTATTTTTTGAGCTACAATTATACCGGGTTTAAATCATAAACAGGGGAAACATCATGAAGGGTAAAATGCTCACTGTCCCGGCGTTAATGACTGTGTTTGTTGTTGGTTTTTCTTATGCAGCTGGACCTATGGCTAATCCGGAAGGCAACCTCAGCCAAATGAAAAATAAAGCCGCTTCACAGGTAAGGTATAGACTTACCTATAAAGAAATGGATAAAAATACCGATGGGCAAGTGACAAAAGAGGAATACCAGGCTGCTATTAAGCAGCGTAGGGAAAATAGTCCTGGTATGGGCGTTAATCAAAATGCCAATATGTTCACTTTTGAAGATCTGGATCTGAATGGTGATGCGCTGCTTAGCCGAGAAGAGTTTAATCAGCATCTGGCTACAAGCAGCAGGAAAAAAAAGTAAAAAGCAGAAATTAACTATTCAAAATAACCGGGCAGTCTATTACCCGGTTATTTTTATATCGATCAATAAATATCGCGTTACGCTTATACCCAAACTCCTTGCGGATGGTGATTCCTGCATCTTCAAGCAATTTGGGTAATCTATCAGGCCCGCTCTTTTAATAAATAAATTAATTCAAGCGCTTTTTTGGGAGTTAATTCATCGGGTTCAATGTCTGCCAATAACAACAGAGCCTGATTAGTTTGGGCTTCAGCAAAGGCTAAGTTTGTCTGCAGCGGTTGCGCATCTAAGTTTGCTTGAGGGCCCGCACCTAACTCTAATTGCCGTAATATATTTTTGGCATTATTAACCACCTCTTTTGGAACACCTGCTAATGCCGCGACCTGCAAACCGTAACTTTTGTTTGCGGCACCTTCCTGCACTGCATGTAAAAAGGCAATACCATCACCATGTTCAACGGCATCCAGATGAACGTTAACCAGCTCGGGAATGCTTTCAGGCAGGGTGGTTAACTCAAAATAATGCGTCGCAAAAAGCGTATAAGCTTGAATTTTTTTAGCTAATTGTTCTGCACATGCCCAGGCCAGAGACAAACCGTCAAAAGTACTGGTACCGCGACCTATTTCATCCATTAATACCAAACTGTTTTTGGTGGCATTATGTAAAATATTAGCCGTTTCGGTCATCTCTACCATAAAAGTGGAGCGTCCACTGGCAAGATCATCCGATGCGCCGATCCGCGTGAAAATACGATCCACCGGGCCGATTTTAGCCTGCTGAGCGGGAATGAAGCTGCCGATATGGGCCATCAATACCATTAAGGCAACCTGACGCATATAAGTCGATTTACCGCCCATATTCGGACCCGTAATAATCAGCATACGACGCTTGTCATTAAGGCTAACCGGATTGGCAATAAAGGGGGTTTTGCTCACTTGTTCAACGACGGGATGACGGCCTTCTTCAATATCAATACCACTTTCAGCTTGTAAAATAGGGCGCACATAATTGAGAGTGACAGCGCGCTCTGCAAGGTTATTGAGGACATCTAACTCGGCCAGCGCCTGCGCTGTTGACTGCAATTTTTGCAGCTGGGGTAATAATAAATCAATTAACTGCTCATAGAGTTTCTTTTCTAACGCCAGTGCTTTGCCCTTGCTCGATAACACCTTATCCTCATGCTCTTTAAGCTCGGCAATAATATAACGTTCGGTATTTTTCAGTGTCTGCCGGCGGACATAGTGTGCGGGAACAATCTCTGCTTGTGAACGGCTGGTTTCTATATAATAACCGTGCACACGGTTATAACCGACTTTCAAGGTGCTGATGCCGGTGGCTTGGCGCTCGCGAATTTCAAGCTGTTCAAGATAATCCGTTGCGCCTCTGGCAAGACTGCGCCATTGGTCTAACTCTTCATTATAACCCTCTTTGATAACTCCACCGTCGCGAATAATAACAGGTGGATTATCAATCACCGCCTTTTCTAATAATGTCAGTAACTCCGGGTAGGAACCCATCTCTTTATTCAGTTTACCGACCAGTTCAGCGGGCAGGTCGGCGATCAGATGCTGGAGTTCAGGTAATAATGAAAAAGCGGTACGCAAGCGCGTTAAATCGCGAGGGCGAGCAGAGCGTAATGCCAAGCGGGCAATAACCCGTTCAACATCGCCGATCTGCTTTAGGGGGGCAGCCAGCGCAGCGCTCAGATCCTGTTCTATTAATGTTTGAATCATGGTTTGGCGGTAAGTTAGAATATTAAAATTGCGGATAGGCTGATGAATCCAGCGTTTTAATAGTCTGCTTCCCATTGGCGTGACCGTAAAATCCAGTACTTCTGCTAAAGTGTTGTCAAAGCCGCCGGAAAGGTTTTGGGTTAATTCCAGATTTTTTCGGGTGGCCGCATCTAAAATAACACTGTCAATATTCTGTTCTAACTTGATCGATTGTAAATGCGGCAAGCTGGTGCGTTGGGTATCTTTAATATACTGCAGTAATGCGCCTGCCGCACAAAGCGCAACCTCTGCTTTTTCTACGCCAAATCCGATTAAATCCTTGGTGGAAAATTGTTGATTTAATATTTTTTTGCTGGTGGCCAGCTCAAATTCCCATTCAGGGCGGCGGCGAATAGTTGGGAGATGCTCAATTAAATTAATGTGTTCAAAGTTTTCCGGATATAAAAGCTCGGCAGGATTAAGGCGTTGTAATTCAGCTTGCAGGGTTTCAGTATGCTGGAATTGATTAATGATAAAACGGCCACTGCCAAGATCCAACGAAGCAATGCCGAAGACATTTTGTAATTGGTAGACGCAGCATAATAAATTGTCCTGACGATCATTAAGTAAAGCTTCATCGGTAACTGTACCCGGGGTGATAATACGCACCAATTTTCGTTCAACCGGTCCTTTTGAGGTGGCTGGATCACCTATTTGCTCACAAATTGCGATGGATTCTCCCATTGCAATTAATTTTGCCAAATATCCTTCTACACTATGGTAGGGAACACCGGCCATGGGAATTGCATTACCACCGGTTTTACCACGTTGGGTTAAAGAAATACCCAAAAGCTGTGAGGCTTTGCGTGCATCATCAAAAAACAATTCGTAAAAATCACCCATGCGGTAAAAAAGGAGGGTGTCGGGCACTTCGCTCTTGATGGTTAAGAATTGTTGCATCATTGGGGTATGTTGTTGTAATTGCTGCGTACTTAGCGTCATAATGAATACACTTAATAGATGATAACTTTATAATAAGAACACTTGAATTTACATATCCAATTGTATTGGATCTTTATTGGAGAAAACTTATGTTCACTGAAAGAACCGTTCAAGAATTAGCGCAAGTCCTGGGTGAAAAACTAAACCAGGCAGGGTTAGTTGTCGCGACTGCAGAATCTTGTACCGGTGGTGGCGTAGCATACGCTATTACTGAGATTTCTGGAAGTTCACAGTGGTTTGATCGCGGTTTTGTGACCTACAGCAATGAAGCGAAAATACAGATGTTGGGCGTTGAAAAGTTGGTGATTAAAGCCTTTGGCGCCGTTTCTGAGCAGGTGGTTGAAGCAATGGCGATCGGTGCGGTAAGCCATTCCGATGCCGATATCGCCGTGGCAATTAGCGGTATTGCCGGGCCCGAGGGGGGCACTGACGAAAAACCCGTTGGCACAGTGTGCATCTCTTGGTATAACGTCTATTCCGCCTCTAAAACTGAAACCTATTTATTTACCGGGGACCGTTCTGATGTCAGAACGCAGGCGGTACGCCTTGCACTACTTGGTTTAATTGAGGCCATTGAAGTAGAATGATCAGGCGAATAGACTGATTGCTCCAGGCTGAGAATAAAAACATAAAAAGCACTTGATACTGTGTAAATCAACAGTATACTTACCCCTGAGAACTGAGTGCATATACAGTTAAATAAAAGCATCATCACACAAATCTGGAGATAAAATGAGTCAGGATAAAAACAAAGATAAAGCATTAGCTGCAGCCCTCGGACAAATTGAAAAACAATTTGGGAAAGGTTCAATCATGCGTTTAGGTGATGATGCAGCATCGATGGAAATTGATTCTGTATCAACTGGCTCATTAAGTTTGGATGTTGCCTTGGGTATAGGTGGTTTGCCCTACGGCCGTTGTATTGAAATTTATGGTCCTGAAAGCTCAGGTAAAACAACTCTAACCTTACAAGTTATTGCCGAAGCGCAAAAACAAGGTAAAACCTGTGCATTTATCGATGCCGAACATGCACTTGATCCAACCTATGCCAAAAAACTCGGCGTGGATGTGGACAACCTGCTTATCTCTCAACCGGATACCGGTGAGCAGGCATTAGAGATTTGTGACATGCTTGTGCGCTCTGGTGCAGTAG
This sequence comes from Psychromonas sp., assembly GCA_036554425.1. GTDB lineage: Bacteria > Pseudomonadota > Gammaproteobacteria > Enterobacterales > Psychromonadaceae > Psychromonas. Next base: position 5,466 of record DATBNI010000111.1, on the reverse strand, counting down.
GGGTGGTGGTTGTAGACTCCGTTGCCGCGTTAACACCTAAAGCTGAAATTGAAGGCGATATGGGTGATTCGCACATGGGACTTCAAGCTCGTTTAATGTCTCAAGCACTGCGTAAATTAACGGGGAACATCAAACAGACCAATACTATGGTTATTTTCATTAACCAAATCCGAATGAAAATTGGTGTCATGTTTGGTAATCCCGAGACTACCACGGGCGGTAATGCGCTTAAATTCTACGCCTCGGTGCGTTTAGATATTCGCCGTATTGGGGCGATTAAAAACGGTGAAGAAATCGTGGGTAATGAAACACGAGTAAAAGTGGTTAAAAATAAAGTCGCGCCACCTTTTAAACAAGCCGAGTTTCAGATCCTCTACGGTAAAGGTATTAACCACTTCGGTGAGTTAATTGATTTGGGCGTTAAACAAGAGCTTGTTGAAAAATCGGGTTCTTGGTACTCATACAATGGCGCTAAAATTGGTCAAGGTAAGAGCAATGCAAGCCAGTACTTAAAAGAAAATCCAGCATCAGCCGAAGAGCTTGAAGCTAAAATTCGCGAAGCGTTAATGCCGAAAGCAGAAGTCATTGAAGATAAAAAAATAATTGAAGATAAAAAAGTAATCGCCTCAGAGATTTAATTCCGTAAATTAAATTTGTATTGATATTTTATAGGCTATGCAAGCAGAGGCACAAAAAAGGCGTGATATTTCACGCCTTTTTTGTTTTCCCGATTGCAATGATTAAACCAATATCCATTTTAGTGATAGCAAGAATAAGCCTTGGAAAAATATTATTGAGGCCATACAAATGCGATCAATTTCAGCATGTTATTATTGACTGCAGTTAATACAATAAAAGTGGTGCTTGAGATAACGATTCACTTCCCAATAAGCGCTATTTAGCTCTGCAGCACCCACTTTCACTGCCTCGTCATACCCAAAAAAAACAATTCAGGTTAAAAATTATAGCGGCAGAAGCACAAATGCTTTCATTATCAATGTAAATTAAATGGATCGTTATACCAAGTGAATTAAAGAGGTGATATTGTATTGCGCCGGAAAAATTAATGCTAGCAAGGCATGAGTTGCAGGAAGTAGTTATTCTCCTTTCAAAACTCATAACGCAGATAGCGTTTATTTTAACCAGCAAGACGGATCATATTTTTAATGCATTTGGTATTCGTTAGCTTGTTTGTCCTTTTCAAGCGGCATGCTATATTAACGCTATTTATTTTAACTTATTTGACGTTTTTTTATTCATCCATAGAATAACGGAACAGATACTTTACATGGAATAACTCATGACCAAATCAACTACTGAAATTCGCCAGGGATTTCGCGACTTCTTCGTTAAGAAAGGGCATCAAAGTGTCAGCAGTGGTTCACTTGTACCTCACGATGATCCTACCTTGCTGTTCACCAATGCCGGCATGAATCAATTTAAAGATACCTTTCTGGGTACCGAAAAAAGGGCTTATACAAGAGCCACATCCAGCCAACGCTGCGTGCGCGCTGGGGGTAAGCATAACGATTTAGACAATGTGGGTTATACCGCGCGTCATCATACTTTTTTTGAGATGCTGGGGAACTTTAGCTTTGGTGATTATTTCAAGCGTGAGGCAATTTTCTTTGCATGGGAATATTTAACCGTTGAATTGGGGTTACCGAAAGAGAAGTTATGGATCACAGTATTTGACGAAGATCTTGAAGCCGAAAAAATTTGGCTGGATGAAATAGGTGTGTCTCCTGAGTGTTTATCTCGTATTGGCGCAAAAGATAACTTTTGGTCAATGGGGGATACAGGTCCCTGCGGCCCCTGCAGCGAAATATTTTATGATCATGGTGAAGATGTTTGGGGCGGTCCTCCCGGCACACCTGAAGAAGACGGGGATCGTTACATTGAGATCTGGAATATCGTCTTTATGCAGTACAATCGTCATGCCGATGGCACAATGGAAAATTTACCTAAACCGTCCGTGGATACGGGGATGGGACTTGAACGTATTTCTGCGATCATGCAAAACTGCCATTCAAATTACGAGATTGATATTTTCCAGGGATTAATCAAAAAAGTTGCCGAAGTAACCGGGGCGCACGATCTTGAAGACAAATCATTACGTGTTGTGGCGGATCATATTCGTTCATGCGGCTTCTTAATTTGTGACGGCGTGATGCCTTCCAATGAAGGGCGTGGTTATGTTTTGCGTCGCATTATTCGTCGTGCAGTACGTCACGGTAATAAACTCGGTGCGAAGGACATTTTCTTCTACAAAATATATGAAGAATTAATTAATCAGATGGGTGAAGCTTACCCGGAACTGTCAAAACAACGTTTATTTGTGGAAAAAATATTACGCCTGGAAGAAGAGCAGTTTGCAAAAACGCTGGATCGTGGTTTACAGATTTTAGACGGTGAATTGGATAATATTAAAGGTCAGGTGATCCCCGGTGATGTGGTTTTTAAACTCTACGATACCTACGGCTTTCCGGCTGATTTGACTGCCGATATTGCCCGTGAGCGAGGCTTGATCATTGATCAGGCCGGTTTTGATAAAGCAATGGCTGAGCAGAGAAAACGTGCGCAGCAAGCAAATAATTTTGGCAAAGATTATAATCACAGCCTGATTATCGATAAAAAAACTGAATTTGTTGGTTATGAAACACTGGAAGCTTCAGCAACGGTAACTCATTTAATAGCGGAGGGGGCTTTTGTTACTGCCCTAAACGAAGGTCAGAGCGGACAGGTTATTTTATCCACCACCCCCTTTTACGCTGAAGCCGGCGGTCAATCCGGGGATGCTGGTCAGTTGACACTCAGCAATGGCATATTTGTTGTTACCGATACTAAAAAATCCGGTGATGCATTTTTGCATAGCGGTTATGTCAGCATGGGCTCGCTGACGGTGAATGGCAAAGTGCATGCAGAAGTTGATGCGGCGCGCCGTCAGTCTATCGCGTTACACCATTCTGCTACTCACTTATTACATGCGGCGCTGCGCAAAACCTTAGGCGAGCATGTTACCCAGAAGGGATCTTTAGTAGACGCGGAGAAATTACGGTTTGATTTTTCTCATTTTGAAGCGCTGTCTGCGGACATTTTGTCTCAGGTCTCTTTCTTGGTGAATGAGGCAATTCGTAACAACTATGAAGTTGTGACTAAATTAATGGACATAGAAGAAGCTAAGTCTTCCAATGCGATGGCCCTGTTTGGTGAAAAATACGATGAAATGGTACGTGTTGTACAGATGGGCGACTTCTCAACCGAATTGTGTGGGGGTACTCATGCTAAGCGTACGGGTGATTTGGGATTGTTTTTGATACGCTCTGAGTCGGGTATTGCTGCCGGCGTTCGTCGTATAGAAGCGACTGTCGGCTCGGCTACGGATCTGGCCATTTCAGAGTTACTCTCTGAAGTTGATAAAGCCTGCTACCTGGTTAAGGGAGATCATTTTAATTTAGGCGAAAAAATAGAACAGCTGGTGGATCGCAGCAAATTATTAGAAAAAGAGGTCGCTCAGCTTAAAGCAAAACTGGCGAGTGCAGCGGGCGCTGACCTGATTGATAATGCTATTGAGATCAACGGAATAAAGGTTGTTATTGCAAATGTGGAGGGGATTGATCCTAAATCATTGCGCGATAGTGTTGATCAAATGAAAAATAAAATGCAATCCGGTATTGTTGTTTTAGCAACAGTAGCAGCCGATGATAAGGTCAGTTTAATCGCCGGTGTAAGCAAAGATTTAATCAAAAAAGTGAAAGCCGGCGAGCTAGTTAATCTCGTTGCCGGTCCTGTTGGCGGTAAAGGGGGCGGTCGTCCGGATATGGCAATGGCAGGCGGTAACAATCCTGCTGCTTTAGCAGATGCACTCGCATTAGTAGCACCCTGGTTAAGTGAACGTTTGTAAGAGATAGATTTGCTATGTAAATAGCTTGAATAGATGAGAAATAACAATGGCATTATTAGTTCAAAAATATGGCGGCACCTCAGTAGGTAATATTGAGCGCATAAAAAGCGTTGCTGAAAAAGTGAGAGCAACAAAACAAGACGGTCATGATGTTGTGGTTGTATTATCCGCCATGTCGGGTGAGACAAATCGTATGATAGCGCTTGCAAAAGAGATAACGGCAAATCCAAGTCCTCGTGAAATGGATGTGTTGTTAACCACTGGCGAGCAAACTACTATTGCACTTTTATCAATGGCATTACACAGTTTAGGTATTGATGCCGTTTCTATGACAGGTGATCAAATTCGTTTAAAGACCGACTCCTGTCACAGTAAAGCGCGTATTTTAGATGTTGAAACAAAAAATCTTAAGGCGCATTTAAAACTTGGACGGGTAGTTGTGGTTGCAGGTTTTCAAGGTCGCTCAGAGGCTAATGATATTACCACTCTGGGCCGGGGAGGCTCGGATACCTCTGCGGTCGCTATTGCTGCGGCGTTAAAAGCGGACGAATGTCAAATCTACACTGATGTTGACGGTGTTTATACGACGGATCCCCGTGTTGAACCCAATGCTCGTCGTTTAGACAGTATCACCTTTGAAGAAATGCTTGAAATGGCGAGCTTAGGCGCTAAGGTTTTACAAATTCGTTCAGTCGAGTTTGCTGGAAAATATAATGTACCACTTCGTGTGCTATCAAGTTTTAAAGATGGTGGCGGCACACTAATCAGTTATGAGGAAAATAAAATGGAATCTCCTGTTATCTCCGGTATTGCGTTTAATCGTGATGAAGCTCGTTTAACATTATCGGGTGTACCAGATCAACCGACAGTTGCAGCACAAATTCTCTCGCCTATTGGTGATGCCAATATCGACGTCGATATGATAGTACAAAATACCGTGGGTAACGGGAAAACAGATTTCACTTTTACCGTTCACCGTGACGACTATCAGCAAACCAAGGAACTATTAGAGAAAGTATGTGTCTTATTACACGCTGATAATGTTCAGGGTAATAAGGAAATAGCAAAAGTTTCAGTCGTGGGCGTTGGAATGTGGAACCACCCGGGTGTTGCTAAAAAAATGTTTGAAACACTGGGGCAAGAGGGGATTAATATCCACCAAATTGCAACATCAGAAATAAAAATATCAGTGTTGGTTGATAGTAAGTATCTCGAACTTGCAGTGCGTGCATTGCATAAAGCATTTGAGCTTGCAAACGACCCGAAAGAAGAAAAATAAATTTTGGGATATGGTGCAGTAAAAATACAGGCAAGATAGCCTGTATTGGTCCATACTTGATCGCAACGGATAGATTAATCCTAACAGGAGCTGGGGCATGCTTATATTAACACGCCGAGTTGGTGAAACGCTGATGATAGGCGATAACGTTACCGTTACCGTTTTGGGCGTAAAAGGTAATCAAGTACGAATTGGTGTAAACGCACCGAAAGAAGTATCGGTTCACCGTGAAGAAATTTATATGCGGATTCAAGCCGAAAAAAACAGCGAATAAGCAATAATG
>DATBNI010000076.1:0-3525 GCA_036554425.1 Psychromonas sp. | reverse complement strand
CATAAATAACATCATCAATTTCTCGCCAGTCAATACCCGGGTTACGTTCCATAATGGCTTTAAGTGGTAAAGCACCCAAATCATCCGGGCGTATTGGTGATAATGAGCCGCCATAGCGACCTATTGGTGTTCTTATTGCATCGCAGATATATGCATTAATCATTGCTGTCTCCTAATATTTGAGTGCCTAACCTGTGAGCTTTCCCTCTAAAGAGAGCAACCAGTTTTTGGTGTTGATTGGTGACTTCAACATCATAGGTGCCTGTTACTTTTCCCTGGGATTTCATCTGCGCCGTTGCCGTGAGTATGTCGCCTTCCATCCCCGGGCGGAGATATTCAATGTTGCAGCCTGCTGCCACAGCAGTATGATTTTCACTGTTACATGCAAATGCAAATGCAGAGTCTGCAAGGGAAAAAATCATTCCGCCATGGCAACTTGGAAAACCGTTTAACATAGTGTTACTGACTACCATATTGAGAACCGCATAGCCCTTACCCATGTCTTCAATTTTCATTCCTAAGAAATTAGAGCAGGCATCATTGCTGTACATTTTTTTGGCACAACGCCATGCTAATTCTTGACTATTTTCCATTAATGACTCCGTAAGATAATTGTCTTAATAAGGGGGATGGTCGGTAGCGCTCTTCACCATAAAAAGCAGTTAAACATTCCAAGGTTTCTTTGACGTTTTTCCAGCCTAATTTCTCGCCCCACTCCACCGGCCCTAAGGGATTATTGACACCGCTTTTCATTGCGATATCAATATCGGATTCGGAGGCGCCCTTTCTATTGGCTAAATCTAATGCTTCGTTACCTAACATGCTTAACGTGCGCCACACAATCATGCCGGGATAATCTTTTATTAAGATGACTTGTTTATCCAATAGCTGTAGAAATGCAATCACTTTTTCAGTCTGAGAATCGCTGTTTTGTAATGCGGCTGAGATAGCAACAACAGAGGTAGATGAATAATCACGGCAGTAATCAATAGTAACAACAGCGCTGCCTAGTTCATGAGAAAGCTCTGTTGCTGTCTTCCCTCTTGTTGGCATAATAAGCACGTCATCAACTTTTAGAATTGCGCCTGTCACTAAGCAATCATTATTCAATGTCATGTTTTTGTTATCAAAGAAGGATTGATTTACAAGCTCTTTAAGTGTTAATTCTGAGTCATCCCAATGGGTCGCCAGGGTGGTAGCATTAATTTCCATTGTCACAGGGCGGCAAGTATTGTAATTTTTTTGAGGTGCCTTTTCGCTGTAATCATAAAAACCGCGTCCGCTCTTACGGCCAAAAAATCCGGCATCGACTAATTCTTTTTGAGCAAGTGATGGTTGATACCTGCGATCTTGATAACAGGCATCAAAGACGCTTTTGGTTACCGCATAATTAACATCATGACCAATCAAATCCATCAGCTCAAAGGGGCCCATGTTAAACCCGGCCGACTCACGCATAAGATGATCAATATCATCAACGGTCGCGACGCTCTCTTCAAGTGCTCTCAACCCTTCTGCGTAAAACGGCCGAGCGACTCGATTGACAATAAAACCAGGAATAGAGCAGGCAAGAACAGACTGTTTCCCACAGGAACGCGCCCATTTTTGCGCTGTTTCTGCCACATGATCAGCCGTTGCCACACCGCGAATAACTTCGACTAATTTCATCACGGGTGCAGGGTTGAAAAAATGCAGGCCAATAAAGCGTTCAGGAGATTTTAATGCACTGGCAATCGCGGTAATGGATATTGATGAAGTATTGGACGCTAAAATACAATCCGCTGAACAGATTGATTCTAATTCTTTAAATAAGCCCTGCTTTATTTCAAGATTTTCAACAATTGCTTCAATGACCAGGTTCGCCGAAGATATTTCAGATAATTCCGATGAGCAGCTAATCCTTTGAAGTGTGCTTTCGAGTGCATGTTGCTCTAAGCGTCCTTTTGCCACGCGACGCGCAAGTTGTTTTTCGATATTCTCTTTTGCTTCTTCGGCCTTGCCTTTTGCAAGATCAAATAAATAGACTTGATAGCCGGATTGTGCCGCAACCTGAGCAATACCTGCTCCCATTGCACCAGCGCCTATCACGGCGACGGTTTTAAATAATAATTTGTCCACAGTCTATCTCCCTTTAAATACCGGTTGTCTTTTTTCAAAGAAAGCCGTAACACCTTCACGGTAATCATCGCTGCGCCCGGCAAGACGTTGCAGGTCGCGCTCTAATGCAAGTTGTTCTGATAATGTATTATCACTACTCTGATTAAGCGCTCTCTTTATATAGCCGAGTCCCGTTGTCGGCTGCGTTGCCAGATGTTGCGCTTGCGTTATAGCTTCCGACATCAGTTGATCATCTTCAACGCATTCCCAGATCATCCCCCACTCTTTAGCCTGTTCAGCGGGTAACTTATTGCCAAGGAGCATTAATGCCTTAGCGCGTGCCGGGCCAATTAATCGCGGCAGTGTCCATGTGCCGCCAGAATCCGGCACCAGTCCAAGCTTGCAGAATGCCTGAATGAAACTCGCGGACTTCCCTGCAATAACAATGTCACAAGCTAGCGCCAGATTTGCACCGGCACCAGCAGCCACTCCGTTAACGGCTGCAATAATGGGTTTATTGATTTCAACGAGCATCTTTATCAGTGGGTTATAAAATTTTTCAATGCTTTCGCCGAGATCGGGTCTGGCCTGATCTGCACTAATATTACGATCGTTTAAGTCTTGTCCCGCACAAAATGCTCGACCGACACCTGTAATAACAATTGACCGTACTTGATCATTTCTGTTGGCATTTTTTAATGCACTCATTAATGCCTTGTGCATTTCAGGGTTAAAACTATTTAATTGTTTCGGTCGATTAAGAAAAATGAGGCACACGCCATTTTCTATTGTTGTCAATACGCTATCTTCCATCAATCTAACTCCCTTTATAGGTCGGTTGACGCTTGTTAAAAAAAGCATCGATGCCTTCTTTTCTGTCGTTGCTTGCCGCTAATGTTACAAACAATTGACGCTCGAATTTTAAGCCTTGTTCCAGGGTGCTATTGGGAACTTGCTGCAGAGATTGTTTTGCGGCTTTTACCGCAAGAGGAGCGCGTTTTGCTATTGTTTCGGCAATCATTATGGTGCGCTCAAGTGTTAACTCCGGAATAACCACTTCACTGATAAGACCGGCTTGTAAAGCGCGTTCTGCGCTGATAGGAACTCCGGTCAGTACCATTTGATTAGCAAGAGATTTACCCACTGTCCGCGCTAAACGTTGTGTGCCGCCGGCACCGGGCATCAATCCTAATGTTATTTCCGGCAAACCAAACAGGGCTTTTTGTCCTGAAATGGCAATATCGCAGAGCAGAACTAACTCAAGGCCGGCTCCCAGAGCATAACCATTGACAGCAGCCAATAAAGGTTTACTGAATTTATTTAAACGCTCCCATAATTCAGGCCTGGGGTTTAACCAGGTATCAATGGCACCTTGAGTTGATAACTCATTAAGATCCGCACCTGCAGCAAAACAACGCTGTCCTCCGA
>DATBNI010000071.1:0-3323 GCA_036554425.1 Psychromonas sp. | reverse complement strand
ATTATAAAAATCATAGGATTGACGAAATGGCACCCTAACAAATAAGGATAGGTGTCGCGCAGCCGACACCTATCCTGTTTGTTGAACAAGCCCGTGCCTACTTATTTATAGTAAATTGTGGGATCTGTATTGTACGGTGTTTCGCCTCGTTGCTTTTTTAAAGGCGAGTGAGGCTTCATCAAGTGCTATCGTCTCGCGGGCGCTCTAGTCTGGATATGTTTTAATATGTTAGCCTGTATTTTCGTGCCGCTTATGTTTCAACCTAGGCCGGTTTAGCAACATAAGTGTAATTTCAAATCAATTGCTTATATCAAGTGGGCGATTCCTTTCCCTGCAATTAAACCCTTTAATATATTCGCTTATGGGGAAATTTATCCTACAATGGTGCTCGTTTTTTTATTGGGTGTTGTACAGTTATTATGTCAATTAGAATTGCTATTAATGGTTACGGACGGATAGGGCGCAGTGTAGTGCGCGCATTATATGAAAGTAACCGTCAAGATGAGATAAAAGTTGTTATTATTAATGAACTTGCTGAGCCGTCAGCGATTGCACATTTAACCCAGTATGACTCAACCCATGGTCGTTTTCCCTTTCCGGTTAACTTACAGGGTAACCTTCTAAAAATTAAAAATGATGATATTCATTTGGTGCGTTTTTCTGAGCTTGCGGATTTGCCGTGGCATGAACACGATATAGATATAGTGCTAGATTGTACCGGTATTTACGGCTCCAGAGCCGATGCCGAAGCGCATGTCGCCGCCGGGGCTAAAAAAGTTATTTTTTCTCATCCGGCCGATTCAGATGTTGATGCGACCGTTGTTTACGGGATAAACCATAAACAACTCAGCGGTGATGAAACCTTTATCTCCGGCGCATCCTGTACGACAAACTGCATGGTGCCGGTGATCGATACACTGGATAAAAACTTTGCCATTAAATGCGGCACTATTACAACCATCCATTCCGCCATGAATGATCAACCGGTGATCGATGCATACCATTCAGATTTGCGCCGTACAAGGGCCGCAAGCCAGTCTATTATTCCCGTTGATACCAAATTGGCGGCAGGAATAGAGCGTATTTTGCCTAAGTTTGCCAATAAATTTGAGGCGATTGCAGTGCGCGTGCCGACCATTAACGTTACCGCGATGGATCTTAGCATTACCGTCAGTAAAGAGGTCAGTATTCAGGATATTAATGATTGTCTGCTTAAAGCCTCGGAAACTAACTTGATGGATATTCTGGGTTACACTGAGGCGCCGCTTGTTTCAATTGACTTTAATCACGATCCCCGCTCTTGTATTATTGACGGCACCCAAACCCGCGTAAGTGACGGGCATTTAGTGAAACTATTGGTCTGGTGTGATAACGAATGGGGATTTGCCAATCGTTTATTAGATACCAGTTTTTATCTTGCTAATTTAGCGTAGCAGAATAAAGTGAACAAGCAAGCTTGTGCCGCTCTATGTGAGTAATGAACAATATAAGAAGGGCGCTGATTAATGACGAAAAATGTTTTGGTGGTAGGGGCCTCGGGTTATGTTGGCAGTCAACTCGTCCCGGCGCTTGCGCAGCAAGGTTATAAGGTCACGGCGACGGTGCGGAATCCTGCGGGTATTGCAAAACCGAGTTGGAGCAGACTTGATAATGTTAAAGTAGTGGCATTAAATTTAACCTTTAATACAGATTTATCACTCATTCTGCAGGATATTGACCTTGTTTTTTATCTTGTGCACAGCATGAGTGACGGACCAAATTTTGTTGATGTCGAACTTGATAATGCTAAAAATTTCAGTAAACAATTAAAAACCAGTCATGTTAAACAGCTTATCTATTTAGGCTCTCTGCTACCTGCTGCTACCTATTCTAAACATTTTTCCGCCCGTAAAAAAACCGGTGACATTTTAAGAGAAAGCAATGTCATGGTCACAGAATTAAGAGCAGGCATTATTGTTGGCCCGGGCTCTGCGGTATTTGAAGTGATGCGTGATTTGGTTTATCACCTGCCCATTATGGTCGCCCCCAAGTGCATAAATTCTCACAATTCACCTATTGCCTTACAAAATCTGCTTTATTATCTGCTTGAGTTACTAAAACTCCCTGTCGTTACGCATAAAATTTTTGATGTTGCAGGTCCTGAGTTAATTACCTATAAAAAACAAATGCAGATAATTGCCAAGTTGACTGATAATAAAGTACATATTATACCGCTTTCTATTTTAACTCCTAAGGTTGCCGCCCTCGGCTTTAAATTTATTACCTCTGTGCCGACAAATATTGCCAAAGCCCTGGTGGAGGGAATGTGCTATGACTTAACGGCCGATGGAAAAGAGATCCAGTCTCTTATTCCGCAAAGATTACTTTCTTATGAACAAGCTGTTGCACAAACCTTAGCGCATGAACGGCATATTATTAACAGTGACATATGGGGATTTGATCCCGATGCACTTTCTTATTGGCGGCCGGGTTACGCTTATTATCCGAAGCAGGCGGGTCATTGTCTGAAAACGGATTTAAGTGCTGAATCCCTTTGGCAGCAGGTGCAGTTAATAGGCACGCAGGAAGGTTATTTTTATGCAAATTATTTATGGCGAATCAGAGAATGGATAGATCACCTTGCTGGTGGTTATTCCTTAACGCGTTATCGCAGCCAGCCTGATAAAATAGCATTAGGTGATAGAATTGACTCCTGGAAAGTAATAGGCCTTAAAGAGAATGAATTTTTGTCTTTATTAATGGGCATGAAAGCGCCGGGATTGGGCCGACTTGAATTTAAGATTGTGGATAAAGGGGCTTATCGGGAGTTAGATATACGTGCCTGGTGGCATCCGGCAGGTTTGCCGGGCTTATTATATTGGTTTGCACTGATGCCCGCACACTTGTTTATCTTCAAGGGCATGACCAAAGCTATAGTGAACAAATGTAAGGCTAAAATGTAACTTTATTAAACCCAATTATTTGGTTTTTTAAAAATTCATAACGTAATTTATGGCTATACTCAAGAATAGTCCGTTAACACGTTGGGAGGCGTTATGTTTCTGAAGAATCGAACTAATGGTGAAATGGTAGAAGTGATCGATGTAAAAGAATTAACTGATATTTATCAAGCGACTGTCACTGCCAGATATCAGGCGGGAGAGGAATTGCAAGACCCTGAAACAATGAATAAATCTGACTTGGTGTTTCTATCGGATGAGGCGTTACCACGTTGCTGGACAGATATTCATTATAGAGATGATAAATTTAAACGTTGAGAAAACTATTTTCTTAACCTTAGGAAACAACAATATTTTTGTAAATAATTTCCTAAAAAACACTTC